>NZ_JCBDGX010000071.1:0-10845 GCF_059834345.1 Vibrio sp. R11-SG3-ISO3-SZ | reverse complement strand
AACCAAACCAACACCAGAACCAGATTTTTGCAGCGGTCAAAAATCCGACAATCAAGATAAAAAATGATAAATTTTTCGTTTTTTTCGACACCCAAACAAAAAGGTAAAAATCACAACAAATCAATAACTTGATATTTTTTTACCCTCAATAAAACAGTGTTCAAAAACGGTTTTTATATCGTTTTACTACCGCTCAGGGGAACTTTGACGGTACAACATGAGCACGAATTGCTCTGGCGACTCAAATCAGTATTTCATATTTATCCGCCTTTTCTTAAGTATGAACATTGAGTCCTCTGGGAATGCGTACGAGGATAAACACGCAAGTGACATCACTCGCATATAAAATTTATGGACAGTAAATTAGGACTAAATAAGATGAACAAGACTCTAATCGCTCTAGCAGTATCTGCAGCAGCAGTGGCAACTGGCGCAAATGCAAATACCATCTATAAAACGGACACCTCATCTCTATCTCTATCTGGTGAAATCGACGCGTATTTGAGCAAGGTTGAAACTCAAAACACCAAATACGATGCAGACATCGACCTATGGGCCAAGATCCAGATCGATGCTCGTCACCAACTCAATGACACTGTCGCAGTTTTCGGTTCATTCGAAGTTGAAACCGGAAACGGCTTCATGCCAGGTGACAACGATGCAAATAGCTTTAGTGCTGATGACGCATATGTAGGCCTTGAGCTTGGCAATAACTTTGGTTTTGCTGTTGGAGAACCAGGTGACTACGCGAAATCTGTTAATGCTATTCTGATCGATAACACAAATGAAGGTTACGGTTATGTTGACGATGTAGCAGATCGCTTCGAATCAAAGGGACACGGTATTGCGGCCAAATACTCTATTGATAATTTGACTCTTGTTGCGGACGCATACTTAAACCAAGAGCGCGATCTTGACACTGTATTTGGTCTATCAGCTTCATACGATATTGCAGGCTTCAATTTGGGTGCGACATACCAAGACCAAGGTAACCGTAGCTCATATGATACGTCAACAAACGGAGACAATAGCCTATGGGGTGTCAAAGTAGGGTACGGCATTGGCGACTTTAATATTGCAGCCCACTATGTAATCGATGAGATCGATAGCGAAGATCACGAAGCTCTAGGTATTGCTGCGTCTTACCAAATCGAAGCTCTTCGTCTATACACATCGCTCGGTTCTGTTGAAAATAAAGACACAGATCAATCAGGCAGCTATGACGACGTAAAAGCGTACACAGTCGGTGCTGACTACGCAATTTCTGCAAATCTACTTGCGTTTGTGGAATACACAGGTATCGATAACGTAGATAACAACAAAGGCGATGAAGATAAGCTTGCCCTCGCTGGCGTATACTACACCTTTTAATCTTTAGCGCTTTCGCAATTAATAGGTCTCAAGTATTTACTGCCAGCTACGTAGCTGGCAGTTTTGTTTGCAGTTATACTGACACTCGTTTCTTAATCGGTGTTTTGATATGACTTCTCTTCTTCGCTCCCTTGTCTCTCTGTCATTGTGCCTATTCGTGGCCCCTAGCGCGCATGCCAATATTACCCCGAGTTCAGCGCCTACTGCGCAGCCTTATCCCCCACTCTCTCATCTGCCCGTTGGCAGTCGTAGTGCGTTAAGAATTGAAAGCTTAGTGGAGAGAGACACTGCGCTCGTCACCGACAACCAAGACCAATATTTTCCCCCAGCCAGCACACTGAAACTGCTCACGGCGCTCGCGGCCAAGCTAGAGCTTGACGACAACTTCCGTTTTGAGACTCACCTTGCGACAGCCGATCAAGATTGGGTGATTCAGTTTAGTGGTGACCCAACTCTGATGAGCCAAGATCTCAACAATCTGCTCGCTCTCGCCAAACGCGATGGCCATACTGAGATTAAAGGAGATCTTTGGCTCGATAACCGAGCGTTTACCGGCTATGACCGAGCCGTCGGCTGGCCTTGGGATAGCTTAGGTGTGTGCTACAGCGCGCCGGCTAGCGCTATTTCACTGGATGAAAACTGTGTCTATGCGTCGATTTATACCCAAGACGATGGCAAAACACGTGTCTATGTGCCTGAGCAGTACCCGATTTACGTCACATCAAGCGCTAAGTCGGTCAGCCAAACCGAACAACAAGCCACACAGTGTGATTTGGAGCTGCTTTCTTCGCCCGAAAACCACTACCAGCTTCAGGGGTGCTTAACCCAGCGTGAGAAACCGCTGCCGCTCAAATTCGCGGTGCAAGATCCAGAGCTTTACACTCAACGCATGGTAAGTCAGCAACTGCGCGCGCTCGGCATTACACTTAAAGGGCAGGTTCGTATTGGCCAACCGCCAGCGGCAGACACTCAGCGTATCGCCACTCACCGCTCTGCGCCGCTATCCGATTTGATTGCCACCATGTTGACCAAATCCGACAACTTGATTGCAGATAACCTGACTAAAACATTGGGCGCGAAGTTCTACATTCAACCGGGCAGTTTCAGTAATGGTACCAAGGCGATTAAGCAGATTATCTTCGCCCATACCGGCATTGATTTAACCGATGTCCCCATGACCGATGGCTCAGGATTGTCACGCAACAATCGCATCACGACAGCCATGATGGCGAAGGTGCTTCGCTACATCTGGCAACACGATGAAGACTTAAATCTGATCGCTGCCATGCCAAAATCAGGTGAAAATGGCACGCTGCAATATCGACGCAGTATGCGTCAATCGCCCATCAAGGGCGCATTGGTGGCGAAAAGTGGCTCGATTTACGGCAGCATGAATATGGCTGGCTTTGGGCTTGATGAGCATGGTACACCGACCACGCTATTTATTCAGTTTGTGGCCGATTACCACCCGGGAGAGGAGAGCCGCAACGCCCCAAGAGGCCCCGCGGCTATTACCCAGTTTGAAACCTTGTTTTATCAAGACGTAGTCAATTTCAGTCAGGCAATCCCTAAGAACGCGTTAACCACAGTGAAATAGATCCACATCCCCGAAATATCAACAATCGACGCCAACACCGGGCTGACAAGTACCGCCGGATCCAACTTGAAAGCCCGCGCGACAATCGGTAGTACACCGCCTAAGGTCGTTGATAGGGTGACTTGGATAAACAAAGCCACCGCAATGGCGAGCGCAATTAGGTCAATGTCAAACCCGCCTGCTGAGGCGCTGTCGCTGAACAACAAAATGCGGCCAACCATCACCAGAGCAATCGCCAACGCGAGGCACAGTGCCACGCGACTCTCTTTCCACAGTACTAACAGCCATTGCCGCTTACGCAACTCTCCCGTCGCTAACGCTCGAATCACCAAGGTCGCCGCTTGGGTGCCGGTATTGCCCCCTGCTGCCGCGATGACAGGCATATACACCGCCAATAGCACCAGTTGGCTTAAAGTGTCTTCATATTGAGCGATGATCAACCCAGAGACGATCCCGAGTAGGGCCAACGCGATGATCCAACCGATACGTTGCTTCACGTGCTCCAGCACCGAGGTACTCAGATAGCTATCCCCGGTTTCTACTTCCGAGTGGATAAGACCCAGTTGGTGCGCATAGTGACGCGCCAGTTTGTCATGCCCTTGAAGCTCAAGTTTTGAAATCAAGGTCTGAACGTAACCGATGGTGCAGTGGTGTAAAATGGCCACCGCCTCTTCAATCGGCATTACTGTCAACAGATGAAGCTGATGACTTTGCTCGTATTGCAAAAACGCGCTGCGAGCGGCACCAATCTCTTCACGAGAAAAGTGTGATTGTGTGTCTACAAAAGGTTTGCTCATTACCGTCATGGCGAATCTCCCGATTGGCAAAAAGGTAACGACCATCACGCATGAGAAATGCGTAACTAGTATGAATAAGCGAAAATGCTGTGAGGAGAAAAACGCGAGAAAGGAAACAGGACTCTACCACCGAGGTAGAGCAAATGGAGGCCATACCGACAGCGGATTATTTTTCCCCTTTGATACTAGGGGGATGGTCGGTAGTGTTCATAAAAATCTCCAAAAAAACCACCAAATTGGCAGCGGCGAGAGTGTAGCAAAACAGGCAGAAAAAATCAGTCAAAATCGTGTTAAAAAGCCCGATAGATTTGCCCTATACCTGGCGCCAACCCATCATTACAGGCAATAAAAAAGCGCCGAATATCGACGCTTTTTCCACTCGTTTTACCCTCTGTCACTAGTCGCTAGGAACTAGGAACTAGGAACCAAAACCCATCACTCAATCGTGATACGTGCGAACTTACGCTTACCCACTTGGAATACGTAAGTGCCCGCTTCAGGTACGAATTTCGCGTCCGCGACCTTCTCACCCTCTATTTTCGCTGCACCCTGTTTCACCATGCGCATCGCGTCTGAAGTAGAAGCGCACAAACCGGCGTCTTTAAGCAGGTTGGCAACAGGCGTACCAGCGTCAAAGGTAAACTCTGGCATCTCATCTGGGATCTGATTTTTAGCAAAGCGGTTAACAAACTCTTGCTCAGCGGCATCCGCATCGGCTTCACTATGGAAGCGGGCGATGATCTCTTTCGCCAACAAGACTTTGACATCACGTGGGTTTTTGCCCGCAGCAATGTCGGCTTTAAATTGCGCGATCTCCTCAAGAGGACGGAACGACAACAACTCGTAGTAGCTCCACATCAGATCATCAGAGATAGACATGATCTTACCAAACATCTCACTTGGCGCTTCGCTGACACCAATATAGTTGTGCGCCGACTTAGACATCTTCTTCTCACCATCTAAGCCCACCAGCAGTGGCATAGTCAGCACAACTTGCGGTTTTTGTCCGTGCGCTTTTTGCAGCTCACGTCCCATCAGCAGGTTAAACTTTTGGTCCGTACCACCTAGCTCAACATCGGTCTCCATCGCCACCGAGTCGTAACCTTGCAGTAGTGGGTACATGAACTCGTGAATCGCGATTGGCTGACCGCCTGTGTAGCGCTTTTTAAAATCATCACGCTCAAGCATACGCGCCACAGTTTGCTGCGCGGCAAGACGGATCATACCTTCAGCGCCCAGCTCAGATAACCACTCAGAGTTGAACTGAATCTTGGTCTTGGCAGGATCGAGGATCTTGAATACTTGCTCTTTGTAGGTCTCTGCATTGCGCAGCACGTCTTCACGAGTCAGTGGTGGACGTGTGGTGTTCTTCCCGGTTGGGTCACCCACCATGCCGGTAAAATCACCAATCAAAAAGGTCACATCATGGCCTAGCTCTTGGAACGCACGCAGCTTGTTTAGGATAACCGTATGGCCTAAGTGAATGTCGGGAGCCGTGGGATCAGCGCCCAACTTAATGCGTAGTGGACGCCCTTCTTTTAACTTAGCAATCAGTTCTTCTTCTGGAATTAGCTCTTCAACACCGCGCTTAATCTCCGCTAGTGCAGCTTCAATGCTCGCCATTCTTGTTCACTCCCACAGATTTGGCAAAAATTTGATAATTTCCCATCTTACTTGAATAGCGATGCTTTTTGAAACCAGTTAAACTAAACAGCTAGGCTTTTTCTCGAATTTTTTAGAACGGACAAACGATGTTGTCTCTTTTCGCTCGACTTCCTTGGTTTCACCGAGCTTTTATCGCTTTGTTTAGCGCGCTTATTGTGGTTGCCTTGTTTCTTCCCACCCCTCAGGATTTGCGTCAGGATGACAAGCGCTACCAAATAGGCATGCCTTACCCTATCGCGATTGATGCCGCCGCGTTAGAGATCGACACCGTAATCGGTCCACCATCGATTCTTCGATGGGACAAACACACCATTGGCTCTGGCGACAGCATGGCACTGCTCTTTCAGCGTGCTGGCCTCTCTTCTCGACTGCTGTATGAACTCACCTCCACCAATAAAGAGATAGAGCAACAACTGACAAGAGTACGCCCCGGCGATGCGTTTCTATTTGGCTTTGATGAAAACAACCAACTGGTGCAAATCAAACGCGAGCTGAGCCCGTACGAATCATTTCTGATCACCCGCTCTGAAGACGGCTTTCGTTCAAGTCTTGATGTCAAAGAAGTCTTTTATCAATACAACTACGCCGAAGCGACCATTACCTCTAACTTTTGGAATGCAGGGGTCAGCGCCGGTTTAACCGCCAACCAAATCATGGAGCTGGCTGGGATTTTTGGTTGGGACATCGACTTTGCCCTCGATATCCGCCAAGGCGACGGCTTTAAGATTCTTTACCAAGAGAAAGTGGTCGAAGGGGAAATTGTCGGACGAGGTAAAATCATCGCTGCGCTATTTACCAACCAAGGTGATAACTTCACGGCGATTTTAGATGACCACACGGGCAACTATTACGATGAAAATGGCCGGGCGATGAAAAAAGCCTTTTTGCGCTCACCGCTCGATTTTCGCCGCGTCTCTTCTAACTTTAACCCAACGCGTCGCCATCCGGTTACCGGACAGGTACGTGCTCACCGCGGAACCGATTACGCCGCGCCTGTCGGTACGCCGATATGGGCCGCTGGTGATGGTGTAGTGATTAAATCCAGCTATAACCAATTCAATGGCAACTACGTCTTTATCAAGCACAGCAACACCTACATCACTAAGTACCTGCACCTGCAAAAACGCAAAGTTAAAACCGGGCAACGGGTTAAACAGGGTCAAACCGTGGGTACGCTCGGTGGCACTGGCCGTGTGACTGGACCGCACTTGCATTATGAGTTTTTGGTCAATGGCGTGCACAAAAACCCAAGAACGGTCAAACTGCCGCAATCAAAGTCGTTAACGGGTAAAGAGAAAACCACCTTTATTGCCAACGCCAAAATTCGCTTAGATAAACTCGAACGCTATGGTGAGCTGTTAGCCACTCGTTAAGTGAACAAGAAAAACGGGCTGCATCGCTTTAGGAAAATCCGAAAGCGATGCAGCCCGTTTTTGTTATCGCTACCATGTATAGCGTTACGCTTGTATGGCGTTACTCTTCAATTTTGTGCTCGCGGCCGAGCATCAACAAACACGGCGTAAGCACTAAGGTTAATACCGTTGCGAAGGCCAGACCTCCGGCTACCGCCGTCGCAAGTTGTGACCACCACTGCGTACTCGGCGCGCCAAACTCGATCTTCTGATTGAGCAGATCAATGTTCATTTCGAGCACCATCGGCAGCAAGCCAAGAATGGTCGTGACAGTGGTCAACATTACTGGACGCAGCCTTTGTACGCCGGTGCGCAAGATCGCTTCACGTTTTTCCAAGCCGCGTTTGCGCAGCTGATTGAAGGTATCAATCAAGACAATGTTGTTGTTCACCACTATACCCGCCAACGCAATCACACCAATGCCCGACATAATGACGCCAAACGGTTTTTGGAACACGATCAACCCAGCAAACACGCCTACCGTGGAGAAAAGAACCGCACTGAGGATCAAAAACGCTTGGTAGAAGCTATTGAACTGGGTGATCAAAATCAGCGCCATCACCACCAGCGCCACCATAAAGGCTTGCTGAAGGAAGGCCGATGAGTTTTCTTGCTCTTCGTTCTGCCCGCGAATTTTAAACTCGACACCAGAAGGTAAATCCAAACTGGCTAATGCTTGATTCACTTTAGGCAGTTCCAGCGCCAAGTTGTAGCCTTCACGGATATCGGCAAAGATGTTGATCACTCGGTGGCCGTCAATACGGCGAATCGTATCTTGCTTATGATTCGGGATAATGCTGGCAAAATTAGTGATCGGCACCATGCCTGCCGCGGTTTTGACTTTCAATTGGTCAAAGCGGCCAATATCGCGCTTCTCTGCTGGGTAGCGCACTAAGATATCGACCTCTTCGTTCGCATCATCGGGCAAGTAATCACCCAACTTGAGACCATTGGTAACAAACTGCACCGTATTGCCGACCAGCGTAGCGTCCGCAAGAAAACGTGACGCATCATCACGGCGGATATCAATTTGCCAATCAATCCCCTCTTTGCTGGAGGTATCACTGACGTTAGTGAAAGCCTCGTAGCCATCGGCCCAGTGACGGACCACTTTGGCCGCCGAGTCAAGTTCGGTCGGGATTCGCGCGGACATTTCGATCACCAAATCGTGCTCAACTGGCGGGCCAGCATCGGGAAATTTGTACTCAATCTCAACGCCAGCGTAGTGATCGGTTTGCGCTTTTAACTCTTCAATAATGGTTTTGACTTTACGACGGTATTGCCAATCCACCGGTGTGATTTGGATCTGGCCAATTTCATCATCACCACCGGTTTTGGTATAGACGCTTTCAAACTCATCATGACCGAGCATCACCGCTTCGATATCGCGCATGATGACGTCTTTCTCATCCAACGAGAGATCGCCATAAGAGCGTACTTTCACCGTGAAAAATGGCGGATCAACCTCAGGGAAGAACTCCGCCCCTAAGCCTGCTTTTGAGTACGCAAAGCCCACCCCCACCGAGAGCAAAATGGCGCTGAGCAGAATTTTCAACGGATGTTTTAGAGCAATATCCAGCGTGTGATAGTAAAGCTTAGTAATACCGGTCGCTTGGCTAAAATCACCCTCGTGCAGCGCAACCATCTTCTCTCGCTGCGCTTTCGTCACATTTTGTGGACGTCCAATCAAACTGCCTAGCACAGGGACAAACAGCAGTGCCATTGCCAAAGAAGCCGCTAAGGTAGCGATCAAGGTCAAAGGCAGATACTTCATAAACTCGCCGGTAATGTCTGGCCAAAACAGCAGCGGTGCAAACGCCGCTAAGGTGGTCGCTGTCGACGCTGTGATGGGCCACGCCATGCGCTTGGCCGCATCACGATACGCATCGCGCCTTGGCGTCCCTTCCTGCATCCGTCTGTCAGCGAACTCGGTGACCACAATGGCTCCGTCGACCAACATGCCCACCGCCATAATCAGCGAAAATAGCACCACAATGTTGACCGTGAGGCCAAACACTGACAGCACCAACAAACCAGTTAGAAACGAGCCCGGTATCGACACCCCCACCAGCAAGGCAGTTCGCACACCAAGAATGGCGATGATCACTATCACCACCAAAATGATCGCCGACATGATGTTGTTTTGCAGATCATTGAGCATCATTTTGACATCATCAGACTGGTCGTAGGTGTATTTGACCAGCAGATTGCTTGGCCACTCATCGCGTTGCTGCGCTTCACTCATCACGGCTTTGACCAGTGCCACAGTATCGATGATGTTTTCTCCAGCGCGCTTTTTCACATCCAACACAATGGCCGATTTGCCATCTAACCGAGCGTAACTCTCTGGGTCACGAAATGCGCGGCGCACCGTTGCCACATCGCCAAAGGTAATCACCTGCTTGCCATCGACTTTGACCGGCAGCTCCAGCACATCCTTTAATGAGTCGAACACCGACGGCACCTTGACCGAAAAGCGGCCATAGCCCGTATCAACAAAACCGGCAGCGACCACGCGGTTATTCAGCGCTATCAGGTTATAAATATCCGCTTGATCTAGCCCGTAGCTTTCCATCAATAAGGGATCGACAATGATCTCGACGATGTCTTCGCGATCCCCGGCAATGTCGACTTCCAGAATCTGTCGATAGCTCTCTAGCTTATCTCGTAGCTGACGGGCGATTTGAACAATGGTTCGCTCAGGTACGGTGCCATACAGCACCACGGTCAACGCGGGCTCTTCAGAGGCCAATGTCACTTCGTTGACCGTAGGCTCATCACTGTCTGCGGGCAATTTAGGTTTGGCTAAATCCACCGCTTCACGTACGTCCGCCATTGCTTTGTTTAAATCCACACCGACACTGAATTCCAGCATCACTGACGCATGCCCTTCTGATGCGGTTGAGGTCATCTCTTTGACCCCTTCAATGGCGCGCAGCTCTTGCTCTATTGGGCGCACTAATAAGCGCTCCGCATCGGTGGGCGAAATGCCTTGGTGACCGACGGACACATAGATAATAGGAATGGTGATGTCAGGGCTCGACTCTTTAGGGATGGTGACATAAGTCATCACACCAGCGACCAAAATAAACAGCAACAATACCAACATGGTACGCGTACGCGACAGCGCCGCATCAATCACGGATAACATAGTGCGCCCCTATTGCTGTGAGGTGGAAGAGTCTGAAGAGGATGGTCGCGCCACCGCATTCACTTCATCACCGTCACGCACAAACCCTTGCCCAACAGTAATGATGTCAACCCGCTCACCTAGGCCCGTGAGCCATACGCCATCTTGCTCTGCCTTAACCAATTGAATCGGGACAAACTTCACCCGCTTACCCTGCAAGGTCTTCACGCCCAAATTGCCAGCTTCGTCGAGTGCCAACATAGCCGGCGTCACTTTGACCGCCAATTGCTCCGCTAGGTTTAAGGTCACTTCTGCGCTTACACCTGCGGGGATCGCTTGCTTAGGATTTTCTAGCTCGACTTCAATCGGAAACGTATTGGTAGAGGCGGAAGAGACACGGGAGATATAGCGGATCTTGCCAACCAACTGGTCGCCATGAATTAAGCTCACTTGCGCTTCTTGATCGAGAGACAGATCGCGAATATGCCGCTCGCTCACATCCGCTTCGATGACCAATCGCTCAAGATCAATCAAGGTCGCCACGGGGTCGCCAATACCAACAAAGTCCCCCTGTTCAATAAAGAGGTGATCCACAATGCCATTGAACGGCGCACGCACGGATGTGTTCGCCAATGAGGTTTTGACATTGCTGACCATTGCCTTAGCTTCCACCAGCGCCGCTTGAGAAGTGGTAAATGCCACTTCCCCTTGCAGCCCTCTGTCTTTGAGCGATTGCGCAGCTTTGTACTCTTTCTCTCGCACTTGCAGCATTGCTTGCGCTCGTTCGAGTTGGATTCCGAGATCGGCCTTATCAATCAGCGCAATGACCTGACCTTGGGTGACTGACTGACCTTTCTCAACCTGAAGTGAGAC
>NZ_JCBDGX010000070.1:0-26143 GCF_059834345.1 Vibrio sp. R11-SG3-ISO3-SZ | reverse complement strand
AGCCAATTCTTAACGAATTGAATGAACCAAAGTTCAGCCCCAACCACAAATATTAGGCGCAAAATTATACATTAATTTTGCGCCTAAGCAAATATATTATGCTTGAGTGTTCAGGCTAGCCTGATCAACAGCAACACCAGCACCCATTGTTGTAGAGATGCTGACTTTCTTCAGGAAAACACCTTTCGCTGAAGATGGCTTAGCTTTCTTCAGAGCCACTAGAAGTGCTTCTAGGTTCTCTTTGATCTGCTCTGCAGAGAAGTTTGCTTTACCGATAGTCGTGTGGATGATGCCGTTTTTGTCGTTACGGTAACGAACCTGACCCGCTTTAGCGTTCTTAACCGCTTCAGCAACGTTAGGAGTTACAGTACCAACTTTAGGGTTTGGCATTAGACCGCGAGGACCTAGGATAGTACCTAGTTGACCTACAACGCGCATTGCATCTGGAGAAGCAACAACAACGTCAAAGTTCATTTCGCCTTTCTTCACTTGCTCAGCAAGATCTTCCATACCCACTAGATCTGCGCCAGCTTCTTTAGCTGCTTCAGCGTTTGCACCTTGAGTGAACACTGCAACGCGGATATCGCGGCCAGTACCGTGAGGTAGTACAGTTGCACCACGTACGTTCTGGTCAGATTTACGAGCATCGATGCCAAGGTTAACAGCAACGTCTACAGACTCAACGAATTTCGCTGTTGCTAGCTCTTGAAGAAGTGCTACAGCTTCGTTGATTTCGTATTCTTTAGTTACGTCAACTTTTTCGCGGATTACGCGCATGCGCTTAGTTAGTTTAGCCATCTTATTAACCCTCTACCACTAGGCCCATTGAACGAGCAGTACCTGCGATAGAACGCTTCATCGCTTCGATGTCAGCACCAGTCATATCAGCAGCTTTAGTTTCTGCGATTTCTTGGATTTGAGCATCAGTAACAGTACCCACTTTTTCAGTGTTTGGACGACCTGAACCAGACTTAACGCCAGCCGCTTTCTTAAGAAGAACTGCAGCAGGTGGAGTCTTAGTGATGAACGTGAAAGAACGGTCACTGTACACAGTGATAACAACTGGAGTTGGTAGACCTTTCTCTAGAGATTCTGTTTTCGCGTTGAACGCTTTACAGAATTCCATGATGTTCACACCGTGTTGACCTAGTGCAGGACCAACTGGTGGACTTGGGTTTGCCATACCAGCAGCAACTTGCAGCTTGATATAAGCTTCAACTTTCTTAGCCATGATAATTCCTAAATTTTGGGTACAGACGCTATTCGACTGAACAGCTCCCCGTTGATGTCAATACTTGCTACTTTGATTGAAGCTGGGCTTCAGCCAAAATAATAAGGCGCGAAATTATAGTCATAATCCGCGCCCTACACAACCCTAAAAGGTCATTAATTAATCATGTTTTTCAACTTGACCAAATTCAAGCTCAACTGGTGTTGCACGACCAAAAATCGATACAGACACTTTCAGGCGGCTCTTCTCGTAATCCACTTCTTCAACCGTACCGTTGAAGTCAGCAAATGGACCGTCGGTCACGCGAACCACTTCACCCGCTTCGTACATAGTACGTGGACGAGGTGCTTCACTCGCTTTCTCAAGACGATTCAAGATAGCGTCAGCTTCCTTATCAGAGATAGGAGCTGGACGATCTGAGGTACCACCAATGAAGCCCATGACACGCGGCACACTACGTACTAAGTGCCATGATTCATCGTTCATGATCATCTGGACTAGAACATAGCCCGGGAAGAACTTACGCTCAGATTTACGACGTTGACCTGCGCGCATTTCCACAACTTCTTCTGTTGGGACTAGCACTTCACCAAACAGCTCTTCCATGCCATGCATTTTGATATGCTCACGAAGAGACTGAGCTACGCGGCCTTCAAATCCAGAGAAGGCTTGAACCACATACCAGCGTTTTTTAGGAGCTTCACTCATGAATTAAAACCTCTATACCCCAGTCACAAAGGCAACAAGACGAACCATAATGCCGTCAATGCCCCAAAGTGCTAGAGCCATTACAATACTTACAGCTAAAACGATCAAAGTTGTTTGCATAGTTTCTTGGCGAGTAGGCCAAACCACTTTACGAACTTCCATGCGAGATTCTTTAGCAAAATCAATCGCAGCTTTACCTTTCGTTGTTGTAGCAGCCACACCCAATGCCGCAGCGATTAGCACAACAACACCTGCAGCGCGAATCACTACAGAGAGTTCACCGTACAGGTAATTACCCACAACAGCGGCAGCTAGCAGAACAAAAGTGACAATCCACTTAAAGATATCTGCGCTATTTGAGCTTTCAGGAGTTTCAGCATTATTAGCTTTCATAAAACCAGCCTGTCATTAGTCTTAATATAGACGACAACAACCCCGCTGTTGCAGGGCAAATCCATACACGCCAATCATTACTGGTCGACGTACTCTTTATTGATCAAAACGCCCAGTTTTTAATCAAAATTTCTCTGCGTAATGCTTGCATGAACAACAAATCAGCAAACATTATCTTCAGTGCAGAAAAAGGGCATCAAATGATGCCCTCTTTGCTACTGGTTCGTCAAATCTTATTCCAAGATTTTCCGAAGACTTCAGCTAATTTGTCTAAATTAGTCGAAGATCTTAGCAACAACACCAGCACCAACTGTACGGCCACCTTCGCGGATTGCGAAACGTAGACCTTCGTCCATCGCGATTGGT
This sequence comes from Vibrio sp. R11-SG3-ISO3-SZ, assembly GCF_059834345.1. Classification (NCBI taxonomy): domain Bacteria; kingdom Pseudomonadati; phylum Pseudomonadota; class Gammaproteobacteria; order Vibrionales; family Vibrionaceae; genus Vibrio; species Vibrio sp. R11-SG3-ISO3-SZ. The sequence goes on along the minus strand of NZ_JCBDGX010000070.1, from coordinate 23,445 downwards.
GCGATTAGCTCTACAGTCATCTTGATGTTATCGCCTGGCATTACCATTTCTACGCCTTCAGGTAGCTCGATGTTACCTGTTACGTCAGTTGTACGGAAGTAGAACTGTGGACGGTAGCCTTTGAAGAATGGAGTGTGACGACCACCTTCATCTTTAGATAGTACGTATACTTCTGACTCGAACTTAGTGTGTGGAGTGATTGAACCAGGCTTAGCTAGTACTTGACCACGCTCAACTTCGTCACGCTTAGTACCACGTAGAAGTGCACCAACGTTCTCACCCGCACGACCTTCGTCTAGAAGCTTACGGAACATCTCAACACCAGTACATGTTGTAGTCGTCGTGTCTTTGATACCTACGATAGCAACTTCGTCACCTACGTTTAGGATACCACGCTCGATACGACCTGTTACTACTGTACCACGACCTTGGATTGAGAATACGTCTTCGATTGGCATTAGGAATGGCTGATCGATTGCACGCTCTGGCTCAGGAATGTAAGTGTCTAGCGCTTCTGCTAGCTCAACAATCTTCGCTTCCCACTGCTCTTCGCCGTTTAGCGCGCCTAGTGCAGAACCTTGGATTACTGGTAGGTCATCACCTGGGAAATCGTACTCAGATAGAAGTTCACGTACTTCCATTTCTACTAGTTCTAGTAGCTCTTCATCGTCAACCATGTCACATTTGTTCATGAATACGATGATGTAAGGAATACCAACCTGACGGCCTAGTAGGATGTGCTCACGAGTCTGTGGCATTGGGCCATCTGTCGCAGCTACAACTAGGATACCACCGTCCATCTGTGCAGCACCTGTGATCATGTTCTTAACATAATCCGCGTGTCCTGGACAGTCTACGTGTGCGTAGTGACGAGTTGGAGTGTCGTACTCTACGTGAGACGTTGCGATTGTGATACCGCGCTCACGCTCTTCTGGAGCGTTATCGATAGATGCGAAGTCTTTCGCTACACCGCCGTACACTTTAGCAAGAGTAGTACAGATAGCAGCAGTTAGAGTTGTTTTACCGTGGTCAACGTGGCCGATAGTACCAACGTTTACGTGCGGTTTTACACGTTCAAATTTTTCTTTAGACACGTTCGTGTTCCTTCCTAGTTATGATTCGCCACGATCAGAATTGATCGAGACGCGCCAGAAATTGCTATTTTATGCGCCAACGTCCGTCAGCGCAATATTTCGACGCCTTGATCTTTAAAAAAAGCACACACTTTTTCTACGATCAAGCCGCTTCATTAATAACCTCGCTCTGCAACAATTTTGTCTGCAAAGTTTTTCGGTACTTCAGCGTACTCATTAAACTCCATAGAGTAAGACGCACGGCCTTGAGTCGCAGAACGGAGGTCTGTAGCGTAACCAAACATCTCAGAGAGTGGCACTTGGGCACGGATAATTTTAATACCCGCAACACCATCGTCCATACCTTCAATCATACCGCGACGGCGGTTTAGGTCACCTACAACGTCACCCATCCAATCTTCAGGAGTGGTGACTTCAACATTCATCATCGGCTCAAGAAGTACAGGTTGTGCTTCTAATGAACCCTTCTTGAATGCCATCGAGCCAGCGATCTTAAACGCCATCTCGTTAGAGTCAACATCGTGGTAAGAACCGTCGAACAAGGTCGCTTTAATATCTAGTACAGGGTAGCCTGCTAGAACACCACTGTTCATTTGCTCTTCGATACCTTTCGCTACCGAGCTGATGTATTCCTTAGGAACCACACCACCCACGATTTCGTCGACAAAGACAAAACCCGCACCCGGTTCAGAGGGCTCTAGTTTGATCCATACGTGACCATATTGACCACGACCACCAGATTGGCGAACAAACTTGCCTTCCACTTCCGCGCTGCCGCGGATCGTTTCACGGTAAGCCACCTGAGGTTTACCTACGTTGCAGTCAACGCTGAACTCACGCTTCATTCGGTCAACGATGATATCTAGGTGAAGCTCACCCATACCCGAGATCAAGGTTTGACCGGTTTCATCATCCGTTTCGACGCGGAATGAGGGATCTTCTGCAGCCAGTTTACCCAGCGCAATCGCCATCTTTTCTTGATCGGCAACAGAGCGTGGCTCTACGGCAATCTGAATCACTGGAGCAGGGAATTCCATGCGCTCTAGGATCACCTTGTGGTTCGCATCACAAAGCGTATCACCCGTGGTGACATCTTTCAGGCCAATCGCTGCCGCAATATCACCCGCGCGGATTTCTTTGATCTCTTCACGCTTGTTGGAATGCATCTGAACGATACGCCCAAAGCGCTCTTTCTTCTGCTTCACTGAGTTGTACACAGCATCGCCTGAGTTGACGACACCTGAGTAAACGCGCATGAAGGTAAGCGTGCCAACAAACGGGTCGGTGGCAATTTTAAATGCCAACGCTGAAAACGGTTCGTTATCGTCAGCATGGCGCTCAACGTCGTTTTCGTTCTCATCGATGCCTTTGATAGCAGGTACATCGATCGGTGATGGTAGGTATTCCACCACGGCATCCAGCACGGCTTGCACGCCTTTGTTCTTAAACGCACTACCACAAGTGGCCAATACGATTTCGTTATTCAGTGTACGAGTGCGAAGCGCTTGCTTGATTTCACTCTCGGTCAACTCACCTTCTTCAAGGTATTTGTCCATCAACTCTTCGCTGGCTTCCGCTGCTGATTCAACTAGGTTACTGCGCCACTCTTCAGCCAGATCAACCATATCTGCTGGAATCTCTTCATAATTGAAGGTCATACCTTGGTCAGCTTCGTTCCAGTTGATCATCTTCATCTTGATAAGATCAATCACGCCTCGGAACTCATCTTCCGCACCAACGTTAAGTTGGATAGGCACAGGATTGGCGCCCAAACGAGTCTTGATTTGCTTAACGACACGAAGGAAGTCAGCGCCTGCACGGTCCATCTTGTTGACGAACACCATGCGAGGGACATGATACTTATCTGCTTGACGCCAAACCGTTTCCGATTGCGGCTCAACACCAGATGAACCACAGAAAACGACAACGGCGCCGTCGAGTACGCGCAACGAGCGCTCTACTTCGATGGTAAAATCAACGTGTCCAGGAGTATCAATGATGTTAATGCGGTGATCTTGGAATTGCGCTTCCATACCACGCCAGAAAGTGGTCGTGGCAGCGGAGGTGATAGTGATACCACGCTCTTGCTCCTGCTCCATCCAGTCCATGGTAGCAGCGCCATCGTGAACCTCACCAATCTTATGAGAAAGACCAGTGTAGAATAGAATACGTTCACTTGTGGTGGTTTTACCTGCGTCTACGTGAGCGACGATACCAATATTACGGTAGCGCTCAATCGGTGTTTTACGAGCCACGATAGAATCCTCTTCAATTGGGATATAGGGACTATTGCTATGTCGAAACGACAGAACGAAGAATGCTCGAGTTGAGCGTGGGCGTCTTCAGTTAACGATGTCGCGCTTTAGATGAGCGATTTTCTGTGTTTCAGATATAGCAATAGTTCCTAGCTTGCGCATAGGAACTATTGAAGTGCTGCGAGAGATCTCGCAGCACGATAAAGGTATTACCAACGGTAATGTGCGAACGCTTTGTTTGCGTCAGCCATGCGGTGAACGTCTTCACGTTTCTTAACCGCAGTACCTTTGTTCTCAGACGCGTCTAGCATTTCAGCAGCTAGGCGTTGAGCCATAGATTTTTCACCACGCTTACGCGCAGCTTCAACCAACCAACGCATAGCAAGTGCGTTACGGCGAACCGGACGAACTTCTACAGGTACTTGGTAAGTTGAACCACCTACACGGCGAGATTTAACCTCTACCGCTGGGCGAACATTTTCAAGAGCTTCTTCAAATACAGCTAAGTGATCTTTACCAGATTTCTCAGCCATAGTGTCTAGTGCAGTGTAAACAATTTTCTCTGCAGTAGATTTCTTACCGTCAACCATTAGGATGTTAACGAATTTTGCCAGCAGTTCAGATTTGAACTTTGGATCTGGAAGGATCTTACGCTGACCGATGACGCGACGACGTGGCATGGATTTTCTCCGTTGTCTTCTTCAGGTTATCCAAAACTTTTCAGTTTCTTCAAAAATTAAATATAATTTAGTGTTTGGCCTTACTTAACGGATACCATTAAGATTTTGGACGCTTAACACCGTACTTAGAACGACCTTGTTTACGGTCGTTAACGCCAGCACAGTCTAGTGCGCCGCGAACTGTGTGGTAACGTACACCCGGAAGGTCTTTTACACGACCGCCGCGGATTAGAACAACTGAGTGCTCTTGAAGGTTGTGGCCTTCACCACCGATGTACGAAGTCACTTCGAAGCCGTTCGTTAGACGAACACGACATACTTTACGAAGTGCTGAGTTAGGTTTTTTAGGTGTAGTAGTGTAAACACGAGTACATACACCACGTTTTTGTGGACACGCTTCTAGTGCAGGCACGTTGCTTTTAACAACTTGCTTTGCACGAGGCTTACGTACCAACTGGTTAATAGTTGCCATTAACTAGCTCCTGATTTACTTGAAAGTAAGCTTTGTGAAAAATCTATCCCGAATCACGAATGGTAATTAGGGACGCAAAATTCTATGCAGCAGTGAGAGGTGTGTCAAGAAATATACGGATCTTTTTTGTCCACTTTCCCCCGATAGGCCAGTGATGACTCAATCCCAAGTCAGCGATGTCTCGTGAGAGACCGTCAGGTCAACAAACTCACCGTGGTCAATCAGACGATAAGATGGGCTCAAACGTGACGTCATACCGCGCGCCGATGCATCACTGTGTAAGACGTGAACCTGATGCGCCTTAAGCGCTGTAAAAAGGGGGCTATGCATGGTCGCGCCGTAGATCGCCTCTTCAATCAGTATCAAGTCATCTTGTGTAGGATGGGCAATACGCAGCGCGTCTGCCAACGCGGATTGTGATTTAATAATATGAAGCATGTTACCTCTTAGAACGACAGCAGCGCCGACGCTTTTGCCAACTCGGCTTGTATTTCAGAAACCGAGAGAGGCCTAGCATCGATAACGAGATCGGCATGCGATAGACCCCGTTCAGATAACGATACGGCGCAGACAAACACATCCTCTATGTCATAAAGCTCAAACAGCTTCATCATAGGTGCGTACTCTTTACAGAGTATGTAACTGGCTTGCTGCCCTTGCAGTAACTGATACACACCATCGCCACTGAAGATGACGGCAATCGATTCACAGTACGCCGATGCGGCCATCAATGCATCGATGCCTTCTCGACCTGAGGCGGTGGCATGAGGTGCACTGCGAAAGAAATACGTGAGCTGACTCAAAACTGCACCACCCTATCTTGACTCAACATCGCCTCAGCAAGACTACCTAGCCCCGCTTGAACAAAACCTTCACTGAGGTTGCTGTTTGGTAGTGCATGCAGTGTAGCTTCATCGTCACTGACAATTCCGCGGCGTAGCGCGGCGGCCACACAGGTTTCAAGACGCACGCCATGCTCGGCAGCCAGTGCTTGCCATGCTTGGGTTAAATCCCACTCATCATTGGCGGGCACCACGAGACGACTGGCATTGCTAACGCCATCTTGATAAAAAAACACGCTCACCAATTGATGGCCTTTTTCGATTAACGCGAGGGCAAACTGGTAGGCACTGCGCGCAGACTGCGTACCATACACACCGCCATTCACGACCAAGGTGTAACTCAATGCGCTCATCTTTCGTCTTCTTCCGTTTTACGCTGACGGATATAGAGATACACGGTGTGCTTAGAGATATTCAAACGGTCGGCAACACGGTTGATCGCGTCTTTAATGTCAAAAATGCCCTTATCAAACAACTCCATCACGATTTGGCGATTTTTGGTGTTATTCGATACTGATTTGTCAGCATTGATCTCTTCAATGGTGCGCTCAACCGTCTGATCCACCAGCTCTTCAACATCGCTCGCAAAGTTAACCGATGAAGCGGCTTGTTTGGCTTCTTCGGTCGGCATAAACGATTGCAGCACTTGCGAGAAGGGCGCATCCAGGTTGACGTTGATACACAAAAGGCCAATCACCCGGTTCTCGCCATTGCGAATAGCAACGGTGATAGACTTCATGAGCACACCGCCTTTCGCGCGCGTAAAGTAAGAGCGAGAAAAGTTACGCTCTGATCCTTCGATATCACGCAGCATTTTCAGCGCCAAATCGGTGATCGGCGATCCCACTTGGCGTCCGGTGTTTTCGCCATTGGCAATCTTAATCGCAGAGGTGTTGAGATCTTCCAATGAGTGCAAAACGATCTCACAGAATGGGCCGATTAAGCTTGCGATGCCATCCACCACGGCCTCATACGAGCGCAGAATGATCTTGTCGTGCTCACTAAATGGCATCACGTTGACAGATTCCATTTCAAGCAACATATCGGTATTTAGTGTTTCTGTAGTGGTCACTTTCTAGCCTTAGAGCGAAAAATCAACAAATTGCTGTAAGTTTATCAGAAATTTTGAAAATCAGATCCCGTAAACCGAGCATCTAGTGACTTAGAACAAATAAATCGCGTCTATCCGTGTGCGCGGGCGCATCTCTGAACGCTATCCTCACCTGAACGATCCCATCGCCAACTAGTATCGAACGCTGCTTTGGAAGGGTAGAAAAAAGCCCGGCACATGGCCGGGCTCCAATAAGAGAATAACCGCAGAAGATTACTGCGCGGCTTCTTCACCGTTTTCAATCTTAAGTAGCTCAACTTCAAACACGAGTGTTGAGTTCGCCGGAATCGATGGGGTGTCCTGCTCGCCATACGCCAACTCTGGCGGAATCACGAATTTGAATTTTGAGCCAACAGGCATGAGCTGTACGCCTTCGGTCCAACCTGGGATCACTCGATTGAGTGGGAAGGTGGCTGGCTCGCCGCGATCGTATGAGCTGTCAAATTGAGTACCATCGATCAGCGTACCTTTGTAATGCACCTGCACGGTATCGGTATCTTTTGGTTGCTCACCTTCCGCTGCCGTCATCACTTGGTACAACAAGCCAGATTCTGTCTTCACGACACCGTCTTGCTGTTCAAATTCAGCGCGGAATTCATCACCTGCCGCTTTCGCTGCTTGCGCTTTTTCAGCGGCTTGCTTTTGCATGGTTTCTGCTACACGTTGATCCAACGCTTCTAGCGCAGCACGCGTCTCTTCTTCGCTCAGTTCGGGGTTGCCCGCAAACACATGCTCAATCCCTTTTAGAACCAGGTCTTTGTTGAGGGAAATGCCAATTTCGTTTGGCTTATCAAGACTGGTGCTCAGGTAGTTAGCAAACGACACACCGATAGCATACGCCGCTTTATCGTCTTCGGTTTTAAAGTGAACCGCTTTTCCTGTCTCTGCTTGAACTTGTTCAGCAGCTGGGGCAGTGTCGGTTTTTGGCTCTTCGTCTTTTTGACAGCCAGCCGCTAGCGCAACCGTTGCAGCAAGCAGTGACACTTTAAAAATAGATTTCATTAAACTCTCCAAATTGAAGCATTTTGTCTTTGTGCACAAATCTTTAAGAAAGAGTGGTGTGCAATTACATGTTGTACCAATATAACCAATATACGGCTTAATTAAACCAAACCAAGCGGATATTTGGACCTAATGCGGATAATTTTTAACAAGGTCATCATTGTTGTTGTCATTTCAGCGTTAATAAATGGCTGTTTTTACTCATCGAGTGATGTTCAGCGCTGGGAGATTGAACCCAATGGCGCCACGAGCTTTGCATTAAGCCGTGATGCTCGCTTCGCCCTGCTCTATTCCAAAGAACATCAGCTTGTACTATGGGATTTAGTGGAGAGCCAACCTCTGGCCTCACTGGGTGAGCAAGACCCTCAAGCCAGTACCGTATCCACCATTCGCATCTCCGACAATGGTCGCTTTGCTGTGACCGCCACTCAAATCAACTTCGCCGTGTGGGATTTAGCGTGGACGCAAGCGCAAGGTCTGTGGTCAATATCCGACGGACTGATACGCGATATCGACATCGCCAGCAATGGCGAACAGGTATTACTTGGGCTCTCCAATGGTAAAGCGATTTACGTCAACTTAGTCACCGGACGTCGTCTTGAGTTCCTCGCGCACAATGAAAAAGTCAATTCTGTTGCGCTGTCGCCCAATGGGCGCTTTGCTCTGTCTGGCGGCAACGATTACACCGCTTACTTATGGGACACCAATACCGGGCAAATTCTAAAAACCTTTGAGCATGAGCAGCGCATTAATCGTGTTGCTTTGCATCGCGATGCCAAGTTTGCGTTCACTTCTGATGGTGGCAATCAAGCGTTCATTTGGGATTTAAGCACCGGCGAACAACACGCTCAACTGCGAAGTTTCTCACGGCAGCTTATTTTCTCTAGCGCCCGCTTTTCTGATGATGGGCAAAAGCTCGTAACAGGCACGCCGTCGAGTCGAATTATGGTGTGGGACGTCAATAGCGGAAAGCGCATCGACGGCTTTGAAGCCGTACCACTAAAAGATGCTCGCCCTCCTCGCGCAGTGGTGTATGATGCTGCCTTTGATAACCGAGGGCGTGTCATTTCTGCAACATCCGCAGGCATTGCCCAAGCTTGGCAGCTAGATGAGTAATACGATGAGCGAAACACTTATTGAACAACTAGAAAACCGCATCAATGACTTGGAGTGCCAACTTGCCTTCCAAGAACAAACGGTAGAGAGCCTCAACATTGCACTTAGCCAGCAGCAATTACTGATCACCAAAATGCAGGATCAGATGAAATACGTTGTCGGTAAAGTGAAAAACATGGACAGCTCGAATCTGGCTGACCCTTCAGAAGAGACGCCGCCTCCCCATTACTGATCGTCATAGCCACATTGCATTGCAGGCTATAAGCCTCTCGGTAAGGCTAACCAAACACATAAGCAATCACGGCGCCCGCCACCACGAGACAGCCGCCCATGCGTCTTAAGTGGTGGTCTGATTGATCGCTGATCTGGGCAATCATGGCTCGCCACCCTTTGGGCGCGATTAATGGCCCTAGCCCTTCGACTATCAACACAATGCCCAGTGCCAGCCACAATGAGTTAGACATCCTCAGCTCCTTTTCCCGCGCCACGTGCGCATGCAAACGCTCAGGCGGCGACAATGGTAAACCATCCTATGAGAGACAAAAAATAAAGGCTCCGTCATAACGGAGCCTTTATTCATCAATAGCGAATTACTTCGCGGCGGCACCCGCAGAGTTGTTCATGTATTTAAAGAACTCACTCTTAGGATCCAAGACCAGAATATCACTCTTATCGCTGAACGATTTCTCGTAAGCTTTGAGCGAACGTAGGAACCCATAGAACTCAGGGTCTTTATTGTACGCTGACGAGTAGATTTTCGCCGCTTGTGCATCCGCTTCACCTCGCGTCACACGCGCGGTTTTGTCTGCTTCCGCAAGGATAGTCGCCACTTCAAGTTCGGCTTGTGCGCGAATCACTTCCGCTTTTTCGCGGCCTTGAGAGCGGTGCTTACGCGCCACTGACTCACGCTCTGCACGCATACGGCGATAGATAGACTCACTGATCTCATCAGGTAGGTTGATTTTCTTCATTCTGAAGTCAACCACACGAACACCCAAGTCTTTCAGTGCGCTGCGACGCGTGTCGTTCAACACTTCTTGCATGATTTGGTCACGCTGACCATCAATCTCAAGTGCCTCTTTGGCCGCTTCAGTCGTGACGACATCCGCATCTGCACTGTCAGGTAGAACGTCGTTGTTACGCGGACCTGACACGATCTGTTTGATCTCACGAGCACCGATTTCAGAACGCAATACGTCAGTGACTTTACGCTCAAGGAGCGCTTCCGCCGTCAGCGTATTACCACCACCGGTCGCCAAGTAGTATTGACCGAAATCTTCGATACGCCACTTAACGTAGGAATCGATGATGACGTCTTTTTTCTCAGAGGTCACGAAGCGGTCTGAACGGCCGTCCATGGTCTGAATACGTGCATCGAGTGTTTTAACACGATCGAACATCGGCATTTTGAAGTGCAGACCCGGCTCGTAAATGCGAGACACATCGTTGTTGTCTTTCAGCACTCGACCAAATCGAATCACGATACCGCGCTCGCCTTCAGGAATGACAAATAAAGACATCAACATCAGAGCCAATGCAACGACTAATACAGGGATCATTAACTTACGCATTCTTAGTATCTCCCTTGACGTGAATCAGTTGAACGAGATGAGGTGTCTGAAGTGGTATCAGTACGCTGGGATTCAAGCTCAATTTGATCATAACTAGAAGATGACTTAGTACTGCGCTTTGTTGACACTTGATCTTGACCCGCCAACTTATCAATAGGCAAGTACAAGAGGTTGCCGCTCGATTCGGAATCAATCAGCACTTTCGATGAACGGGTGTAAACCTCTTCCATCGCATCTAGGTACAGACGATTACGCGTGACTTCCGGCGCCGCTTGGTACTCAGGCAACAGTTTTTCAAACTGAGCAACCTGACCTAGGGCCTCGTTAGTAATACGCTCGTTGTAACCTTGCGCTTCTTTCTTCAAACGCTCCGCCCGACCGGTCGCTTTGGGCAAGATTTCATTCTTGTACGCTTCCGCTTCTCGGATGAAACGCTCTTCATCCTCTCGAGCTGCGATCGCATCATCAAAAGCGTCTTTCACTTGCTCTGGTGGACGTGCAGATTGGAAGTTGACATCAACAATGACTAAGCCCATATCATAGCTGTCGACAATGTCGTTCAACGTTTCTTGAGTACTTTGACGGATTTGCTGACGACCACTGGTCAAAATGCTATCCATCAATGAGTCACCAATCACAGCGCGCAACGCAGAGTCGGTCGCTTGGCGTAAGCTGTCATCTGCGTTGGTCACTCGGAACAGGTACTTATAGGGTTCCGCCACACGGTATTGAACGTCCATCGCCACCGTGACGACGTTTTCGTCTTTGGTCAGCATCAAACCTGAAGAGCGCAACGAACGAATCGCTTGCACGTTCACCGGGGTCACTTCGTCAATGAAACGAGGACGCCAGTTCAAACCAGGATCGACCACGCGATCATATTTACCGAGGCGCAACACAACACCGCGCTCCGCTTCGCCGATAGTATAGAAACCTGCAAAGAACCAAATTGCGACCGCGATCGCAGCGATAATGCCAAAGCCGATTGCTCCGCCACCACCGATAGACGGTCCTTTACCGCCTCCTTTACCACCAAACTTTCCACCCAGTTTCTGACTCAGTTTGCTAAACACTTCGTCTAAGTCTGGCGGTCCTTGATCACGGCCACCTTTGTTACCGCGATTATTGTTACCCCACGGGTCATTATCGCGGCCATCGTTGCCGTTGTTATTACCAGGCTCATTCCACGCCATTAGAAAGCTCCATCATTTGATATGACGTTATACTGTAGCAGTCATTTAAGTAACTATAAAGTCACGTAAAACTGCCCCTTCTCTTTTTTCAAGTCTAGACCAATCCGCTTGTTGCATTCGAATCTCGATCAACAAGTCACCATCGGAATCATACTCTTCCTGTTGAATACATTTCATCTGGAAGAATGTACTACGAATTCGCCCTTGATGTTGTGGCGGGATTCGCAGTTGGTACTGAACCATTTGGCTAGAGAGACGCTCGGTAAGAGCCTCAAACAGCAATTCAATACCCACGCCTTCCATTGCCGATACCCATACAGCACGAGGAATGCCTTCCTCATCTCTTTCTATACGAGGTTTCTGGTCTTCTAGATTGTCTATCTTATTCATCACCAGCAAAGCTGGGACTTCATGGGCATCAATTTCTTCAAGTACCACATGAACTGCATGAATATTCTCACGAAAACGGTCGTCACTGGCATCGACAACATGTAACAAAATGTCAGCTTCTTGCGTCTCTTGCAGCGTCGCTTTAAAAGCGGCGACCAGATCGTGTGGTAAATGACGAATAAATCCAACCGTATCCGCTAAGATTGCTGGACCGACATCGGCCAAGTCTATTTTTCTCAGCGTTGGATCAAGCGTGGCAAACAGCTGATCAGCAGCGTAAACGCCCGCTTCAGTGATTCGGTTGAATAGGGTAGATTTCCCTGCGTTGGTGTATCCAACAAGGGAGACGGTTGGGATTTCCGCTCGACTTCTAGCTCGGCGACCTTGTTCGCGCTGCTTGGCCACTTTCTCTAGGCGGCGCAAGATGGCTTTAATCCGATCACGCAATAAACGTCGGTCAGTCTCTAACTGAGTTTCACCTGGACCACGTAACCCGATCCCACCTTTTTGTCTTTCAAGGTGAGTCCAACCTCGAATCAGTCGCGTTGAGATATGACGCAACTGCGCCAGTTCCACTTGCAACTTGCCTTCGTGAGTACGAGCGCGCTGAGCAAAAATATCTAAGATCAAACCCGTACGGTCCAATACTCGACATTGACACAGCTTTTCGAGGTTACGTTCTTGGGCAGGAGAGAGGGCGTGATTGAAAATCACGATATCTGCCCCATTCAACTGCACAGCTTGCGCAATTTCTTGGGCTTTACCCTCTCCGACGTAGTATTTGGGGTGTGGTGACTGTCTGCTCCCGGTTACGACTTGTAACGCGTTGACTCCAGCTGAAGATACCAGCATTTCGAATTCGCTGAGATCTTCCCACTCCCCTTCTTGCGTAAAGTTGATATGAACAAGTACGGCTCGCTCACCGGCTTCATAACGGTCAAACAAGCAATCAACTCCTTAACAGTAATGTGTGTGCGTAGAGAAAATTAATCGTCAGATTTCTCTTGAGAACGCTCGCCACCTTGAGGACGGTCACCTTGAGGGCGTTCACCACTGTGGTGGCTTACTGCACGCGCAGGCACAACCGTTGAGATAGCGTGTTTGTAGACCATTTGGTTTACTGTGTTTTTCAACAAGATAACAAATTGGTCGAAAGATTCGATCTGACCTTGTAGTTTAATTCCGTTTACTAGGTAGATAGAGACTGGAATACGCTCGCGACGTAATGCATTTAAGAATGGGTCTTGAAGAGATTGCCCCTTAGCCATTTTTATTTTCCTTATTTTGTAATTTTGTTCTAGTTATTTAGCTAGTGGTGCGCGTAAAAATAGGTGCGACCTTTGCATCTGAGCTAAATGAATAAAAAACACCCTGTCCCTCACTGTTATGACGACTTTACGATCAAATTTCAAGTCACAGATCTTTTACAGGGCACATTCACGCAAAAGCGATCACATTATACACAGCTAAAACCTTCCGATGCTATGGCATTTGAAACAGTTTCCAACGCTTGGTCAATGTTCTCACTATCCAACCAAGTTAAATCATCCCAGCTGCGTAACCAGGTGATCTGCCGCTTGGCCAATTGACGGGTTGCACAGACGCCTTTAAATATAGCCTCATCCAACGTACATTGCCCATCCAAGTAGTCCCACATCTGACGATAGCCGACACAACGAATCGATGGCAGATCAGGGTGAAGATCCTCGCGCGCATACAGCGAGCGCATTTCTTCTAAAAACCCAGCGTCGATCATTTTGTCAAAACGTAGCTCAATTCGTCGATGGAGCTCAGCCCTTTCCTTGGGTGCGATTGCGAACTGCTTCACACGAAATGGGAGTGCTTCTCCTTTCGTTTGAGTCAGCTCAGTAAGAGTTTTACCTGAAATTCGAAAAACTTCCAATGCCCGCGACAATCTTTGTGGATCATTTGGGTGGATTCTCTCAGCCGAAACAGGATCAATGGCCTTAAGTTGATCGTGCAGCGCCTCCCACCCTTGAGTTTGCGCTTCCTGCTCAATATTGCGCCGAATATCCGGATCCGCTGCTGGCAAAGGCGACAAACCTTCCAGTAGTGCTTTGTAATACAGCATGGTACCGCCCACCAGCAAAGGGATCTTGCCATCGGCGACAATCTTGTGCATCTCGTTAAGCGCATCTCGCCGAAAATCAGCGGCCGAATAGGATTCACTTGGGTCCAAAATATCGATCAAACGATGGGGAGCAAGGCTTTGTTCGCGCGCGTCGGGCTTGGCGGTGCCTATGTCCATGCCTCGATAGATCAGTGCGGAGTCGACCGAAATGATCTCAACGGGAAATCGCTGGCGTAATCGAATCGCGAGCTCTGTTTTGCCTGAAGCGGTTGGGCCCATCAAAAACAGAGCAAGGGGTAATTGGTCATTCATAATGTCATTGCTGCAATGGTAGCAGAGTAGTCTACGGGACGAACAAATTGTCGATCATCGAGTGGCAACTGACCGTGCCATAACTGCTCGAGTTCTGCGATGATGTGTATCGCTTCCGATAAAGTGTAGTCGCTTTTTGTTTGAGTAATCTTATTGGTTAACCATCTCACCAGTGCCGGCTCATCTAACGCCTGCGCGGAATAAGTGGCCGCGTAAGATAACAGATCTGACAGCAATTGTTGCAGATTTTGCTGACGAAGCGGTTGCGGTACGCCCATTACCAAGAGCCCTTGCTGACCTCTTGGCTTAAGTTGGATACCCAGACGCAGCAAAAGTTCGTTATATCGCTCAGCACTTTCCAACAATGGGCTTTCGAGCTTAAGCGAGAGGGGGACCAACAACGGCTGACTGGTCAGTGGACCTAGCTTGGTATTCAACTGACCATTGATTCGCCACCACTCAGCTCTCGCCAAAGAGACCAACTGAGAGTGCGACTTATCTGCCATTAACACGTACTGCCCTGCAACAATGCTGATGGCTTTCCCTAAAGCGACTATCGATGTGGCTTGTACGATCGGGGCTGACTCCTCGTGGGTCAGCGCTTCATCGCTCGGTGGTTCCTCACTAAATGACGTTGAGCGCGCGTGAGAGTTCTGGGTTTCTTTGGTCGCCTTTTCTGTTGTCGCAGATTCATCCTCTGTTGCAGAGAGTAAGGTTTGATAAACCCTGAGCTCCGCCTGAGAAGGCGCGGACTCCATCTTCGCGCCGCGCGCCTGACCACTGCGAGCGGGTTCGCTGCGACTTTGTACCCAGGAGTGAGACACCTCTCGCTCATTAACGCGGCTCTCATTGCGAGCGGTAGGCTCGGCTTTCACATAGTCAGCGCGACCTGGATAGGCAGGGACGTGCTCGGCAGCGTCAATAGGTGGAGTGTGATCATCATGAAACGCCGACTGGCTCTGTTCAGGCTTATCAATGTGCGCTCCCTGAGCAAGGGCATCCGTGAGGGCTTGATAGATAAAGTCATGCACCAAGCGCGCTTGATGAAAGCGCACTTCATGCTTAGCAGGATGAACATTGACGTCGACATGATGCGGATCGAGCTCGATAAAGAGCACATACGCCGCAAATTGTTCAGGCTTCAAGCTGGTTTCGTAGCTTTGACGAATCGCATGATTGATGAGTTTATCGCGCATCATACGCCCATTGACGTAGCAATATTGCAGATCGCTTTGTGCACGCGCGCCTTGTGGCGTCGTGACCCAGCCATGCAGTTTGAGTCCTTGGTGCTCCAGCTCAATTTTCAGCATGTGGCGGACAAAACCGCTACCACAGACCGCTGCAATACGCTTTTCCGCTTGCGACTCTGTTTTCGCGGCTCGGTATTGTTTAACCAACTTTCCGTTGTGGCGCAAGTTGATCGAGACATCAAAACGGCTCAGCGCGATGCGTTTGAGCAGCTCATCGATATGGGTAAACTCCGTTTTCTCGGTACGAAGAAACTTGCGACGCGCGGGGGTATTGAAAAACAGATCTAAGACTTCGACTGTCGTGCCAATCGGGTGCGCAGCCGGTTGAATCTTAACGGCCATATCACGCCCTTCGCTGTACGCTGACCACGCAGCATCTTGCGTCGCTGTACGCGATGTCAATGTCAAACGAGCAACAGAGCTAATACTCGCTAACGCTTCACCGCGAAAGCCCAAGCTCATGATGGCTTCCAAATCGTCCAAGGTGTGAATTTTCGAGGTCGCATGGCGACTGAGCGCGAGACCCAACTCGTCTTTTTCAATCCCGCTACCATTGTCACGAACACGGATCAGTTTAGCGCCGCCCTTTTCGATATCAATATCAATGCGGCTAGCGCCCGAGTCGAGGCTATTTTCCACCAACTCTTTCACCACGGACGCAGGGCGTTCCACCACCTCTCCGGCAGCAATTTGGTTGGCTAAACGCGCGGGAAGAATTTTAATCGTCATTCAGGCTACCCACGTTTATTTATTGGGGATGATCAGTACCTGACCAATCGCAAGCTGATCGGAGCGCAAGTTATTGGCGCTGCGAATACTGCTCACACTGACGTCATACTGGCTGGCGATTTTACCCAAAAATTCGCCGCGCTTGACGGTGTGTTTACGCAGTGGCTTATCTTTCATCGTCACAGTAATTTTGAGTTTTTGTCCCAGCTTAAGCACGTCCGATGTCAGATTGTTCTCGCGTCGGATATCCGCTACCGAGACTTTGTAATGCTCTGCAATCTTACCTAGATATTCGCCCCGCTGAACTTCATGTATCAGGGTTTCCGTCTCGACCGGATTACTGATCTTCGGCACTGCCACCGCCGATGTCGCGCCAGGGATGGTTAAACTCTGCCCCACCGCCAAACTGGTGCTCTTTAGCTTGTTGGCCTGCATGATGGCTTGAGTGGTAGTGCCATAACGTTTCGCTATCACCGACAAGGACTCACCGCGCGAGACCTTATGCTTAATCGCTTTCCCGCGATTGGCAAATAACGTTCCTTCTGGAGGGTTCGATTCAAAATATTGGACGATCGCTTTCGCCAGTGCTCGGGCCAGTTTGTCTTGGTGGCTGCGTTGGAACAGCAATTTTTCTTCTGTCGGGTTTGAGATAAAGCCCGTCTCGACCAATACAGAAGGAATGTCGGGGGATTTCAATACTGCCAAGCTCGCATTGACGGGATCTTTCTTGTGCAAGTGCACGCCCGCCTTGGTCATTTCAGACAGAATATTGGTCGCGACCTTATAGCCCTCTTTCTGGGAGTGGCTAAACTGAAGATCAAGCAAGGTTTGGCTGACATTACGATCGCTGTTGTTCTTTGCCAACACTTCGCCGGCTCCCCCTAGCAACTGCGACTGCTCTTCGTGGTTTTCAACCCAACGAGCAATTTCAGAGTTCGCGCGCTTTGTATTGAGCACAAACACCGAGCCACCCCGAGGCTTAGGTGAGTTAAACGCATCGGCGTGCACGGAGACCAACAAGTGCGCTTGATTTTCGCGAGCGATCTCCGAGCGCTTATTGAGGTTTACGTAATAGTCGCCGCGACGGGTGAGCACGGCTTTCATACCAGGTACCGCGTTGATTTGCGCCGCTATTTTTTGCGAGATCGCTAACGTTGCGTGCTTTTCATATTTGCGCGTTGGCCCGATAGAGCCCGGGTCTTCACCACCATGGCCCGCGTCTATCGCCACGAAGATATCGGCGTTGCCCAGTAATTGGGAGGCATCTCGACTTACTTTAGGCGCAGAGGTACTCGGCGCGGACGAGGTCGCTCGCTCAGCGTGAGGCAGATCAATCACCAAGCGGTGACCGTATTGTCCCCCAGGCGTTGGGGCCAGCTTGAACAGTTGTGGCGCCGACTTGCGCTTCAACTCAAACACCAAGCGATAGGTTGATTTTTCCGGCGGTGAACTGTTGCGGATTTTGCTTAGCACCGGGCTATCTGAAACGTTAATCGGCAGTTTCGTTTTCAGCGTTGTCTGCTTAAGGTCGACCACCAAACGTTCCGGCGTGGTCAAAGTGAAGTAGCTGTATTCCACCTCAGACTGAAGATCAATGACAACCCGAGTCTCATCCGGTGAAGGCCAAACACGTATGCCTTCCAATGCGTTCGCGAATGTGACGTTAGGGAGCAGCGCAAGTATAGAGAGAAAAGGGATCAATACCGCTTTGAAAAATCGACGCTTCAACATAACTCCAACTGTTCTAATAAATGACGTCCGTAATCACTGTTCGCACTGAGTGACGCAATGCGCTCTTCACCGTGATAGCGTAGTTCAATATCCAAATCCGCTTGAGGTAACAACCCTTCGCCTTTTTCCGGCCATTCCACCAAACAAATTGCATCAGGGGTGAAATAGTCACGAATTCCCATGAATTCTAGCTCTTCTGGATCAGCCAAGCGGTAAAGATCAAAGTGATACACCTGCCACTCTTGTAAGTGATAAGGCTCAACTAAGGTGTAAGTTGGGCTCTTCACATTCCCTTGATGACCAAGCGCACGAACAAACCCTCGGCTCAGCGTCGTTTTCCCTGCTCCCAGATCTCCGTGCAAATAAAGAGTGGTTTGCTGTGAGCAAAGCTGCGCTAATCGTGTCCCTAGTTGAATGGTGGCAGTTTCATCTTTTAGGGAAAATTGTTTGGTCATCATGGACAAAGGTCTCTAACTCGGGACTATATAAAAATCAAAAGAACAGGAATAGTAAACTGGGTTGGAATTGGGAGACAAGATCTGTTGTGTGAGTATTCGTCAAAAAAGCGCGAATTCTCGCGTTTGGCCGCCTGAAGGTTGCTAGATCCGATCGTTAAGATCCGTTAAGATCCCCGCCCCATTGAACCAAGAGATCCCAGCATGGACTACCAACAGCTTGCAGACAAGATCAAAGTTTGGGCTAAAGAGCTCGGATTTCAAAAAATCGGTATCTGTGATGTCGATTTGGCTCGCCATGAGAGCGCTCTGCAAGCCTGGCTGGATGCTGGCTATCATGGTGACATGGATTGGATGGCAAGACATGGCATGATGCGCGCGAGACCGGATGAGCTATTGCCAGGGACAGTAAGAGTGATCAGTGCGCGAATGGATTACTTACCCCCAGAAGCGGAATTTGCCTCTAACCTCGCCAATCCAGAGCACGCCTATGTCAGCCGCTATGCGCTAGGACGCGATTACCACAAATTGGTGCGCAACCAGTTAAAAAAACTCGGTCAACGTATTGAGCAAGAGGTTGGCGCCTTCGGCTATCGACCTTTTGTCGATTCTGCGCCGATTTTAGAACGGCCTCTCGCTGAAAAAGCCGGACTTGGTTGGACGGGTAAACATTCGCTTATCATTGACGAGTCCTGCGGCTCTTGGTTTTTCTTAGGTGAGCTTCTCATTGACTTGCCGCTGCCTGTTGACGCGCCTCACCAAGGTGATTGCGGCAAGTGTACCGCTTGCATGACCTCTTGCCCAACGCAGGCGATCGTTGATGACGGTGTGGTCGACGCAAGACGTTGTATCTCCTACTTGACCATAGAGTTCGACGGTATCATACCGGAAGAGTTTCGCCGCCCGATGGGCAACCGAATATACGGCTGCGATGACTGCCAACTTGTATGCCCTTGGAGTCGCTACTCGCCACTCACCAAAGAGTCTGACTTCCATCGAAGAGCTGCACTGAAAGACCCAGAGTTGTTGTCGCTGTTTCTGTGGGACGAGGAGACTTTTCTCACCAATATGCAAGGCTCAGCCATTCGTCGCATTGGGCACAAGCAATGGCTCCGCAATATTGCCATCGCCTTAGGTAATGCCCCTTATCGCCAAGCGATTGTGGATGCACTCACACAACGCCTTGGGCTTTGCAGTACATTAGATGTGCACATTGAATGGGCGCTGGAACAGCAACGCTCACAAAGCCACTACATCTCCAACAAACAGCAAAGACTGATTCGAATAATAGAAAAAGGAATGCCTAGAGATGCATAATGCTTGCCGAATTCATCAACGCAGAGTTTGAGGTTGTTCTAAAAACGGCAATGTGGAAAAAAATGAGATGTGCGGCAAATTTACTGAAAGTTGAAAAAGTTAATCACACTGGCCACCAATGATTAAGATCAAAAAACAAGCACTTAATGATCAAAAAACCGGTTTACCCTGCCTATTGAAATTTACTTTAAATAGATAAAAATCAACAACTTAACAAAAAACCAAACACCCATAACCTGATAAAACACCAAGAAAGATCCTCCTGCATAGCGCTTATACAAAGACTAAATTCAGGTTACCCACGAACTTATCCACAGAATGAAAAATGTGGATAACTCTGTTAGTTAGATCTGGGGCGTTGAGTTGAAAACACGCGCAAGGCCCATCGCCATTGCTGTGTCATCTTGGAGACAAACAAAAAAACGTCACAAATGACGCTTAGAGGTTCTAATTTGGGGGATGATGCTTCTCAGCATTAGAAAGAGCAGGTATAGCGAACCACAACACGCTTCATTGGGTTGCGGGGGCCAGATTTGAACCGATGACCTTCGCTGGGTTTTATGAATGGCTGAGCCCGACGAGCTAACGAATCATAGCACCTTAAAATTGGTTGCGGGGGCCGGATTTGAACCGACGACCTTCGGGTTATGAGCCCGACGAGCTACCAAGCTGCTCCACCCCGCGTCCGTATTGTGTCACCGTTAAGCACGATGAAGGCTATTCTGTCCACATAAAAGAAAGTGGAGCGACACACGAGGTTCCCTATTCATAAACAGAAAGGCGTGACCTCAACCTTGACAAGGTTGCACTCTACCAACTGAGCTAGTGTCTCATATCAACAGCGCTTGCTATTGATTGAATTTGGTTGCGGGGCCGGATTTGAACCGATGACCTTCGCTAGGTTTTATGAATAGCTGAGCCCGACGAGCTAGCGAATCACAACACCTTTAAAATTGGTTGCGGGGGCCGGATTTGAACCGACGACCTTCGGGTTATGAGCCCGACGAGCTACCAAGCTGCTCCACCCCGCGTCCGTATTGTGTCACCGTTAAGCACGATGAAGGCTATCAAAATGGAGCGACACACGAGGTTCGAACTCGTGACCTCAACCTTGGCAAGGTTGCGCTCTACCAACTGAGCTAGTGTCGCATTTTGTCACCGTTGAGCACGATGAAGGCTATCCTATCCACTTAAAAGAAAGTGGAGCGACACACGAGGTTCGAACTCGTGACCTCAACCTTGGCAAGGTTGCGCTCTACCAACTGAGCTAGTGTCGCATTTTGTCACCGTTGAGCACGATGAAGACTATCCCGTCCACTTAAAAGAAAGTGGAGCGACACACGAGGTTCGAACTCGTGACCTCAACCTTGGCAAGGTTGCGCTCTACCAACTGAGCTAGTGTCGCATATCAACAGCGTTTGCTATTGATGAAATTTGGTTGCGGGGGCCGGATTTGAACCGATGACCTTCGCTAGGTTTTATGAATAGCTGAGCCCGACGAGCTAGCGAATCATAACGCCTTTAAAATTGGTTGCGGGGGCCGGATTTGAACCGACGACCTTCGGGTTATGAGCCCGACGAGCTACCAAGCTGCTCCACCCCGCGTCCGTATTGTATCACCGTTAAGCACGATGAAGGCTATCAAAATGGAGCGACACACGAGGTTCGAACTCGTGACCTCAACCTTGGCAAGGTTGCGCTCTACCAACTGAGCTAGTGTCGCATTTTGTCACCGTTAAGCACGATGAAAGCTATCAAACTGGAGCGACACACGAGGTTCGAACTCGTGACCTCAACCTTGGCAAGGTTGCGCTCTACCAACTGAGCTAGTGTCGCTTTTCAACAACGTTTACGCTGTTCAGGGCTGCGAATTATAAGAGCATTTTTTTGTGATGCAAGTCCTTGGAAGAAAAAATCTGATTTTTTTTTCTGTTTGGATAAAAACCACACATAAGCGCCAACTTTTGCTTGAAAAGCGCTCAAACCCTTTGGCGGTAAGGGCGGATAAATTAGAGCCAGCTACCAAACAAGTCATTCGTTTTACTGAATTAATTGCTGGAGAGTAAAGTGAACGATAGAGTGGATTGATGGATGATCTCGTATTGATGCCTCACTCACTGCGAGACGAAGAATCAAGGAATTCAGGATGACGTTTCCCACCTCTCAGCCATATCGATGGCTTGTTGGGCTTGTGCTGAGCACCCTGCTCTTATCTGGGTGTGGTGCACTGCCTAAGCCCGTGAGGAACCTTGGCAAAAGTGATGTCGATTTTGTCATGGACGTTCACGCTAGGGAACAAAAAGCGCTCTTAATAGAACTGACACGCAAGCTTTACGTAAGAAATCCTTGGCAACTCAAAAAAGCGCCCGACATGACGTTAGATCAGCGACTCACGCAAATCTTTGGCGACGAGGACACCATTGAACTCCCGAGCTTAGTGTTCGAGGAACTCGGCGGTCTAACCAGCATTGATGCGATACTGCTCAGTTTCAATGATGACTTCCAAGGAGATCGCGTGTTCGCGGCAATGGTCGGACTGACAGAGATGCTCAGGCGATCGTACAACCACCAGCAAGAGTTCTTCATCCTCGATTCTCTGGATGAGCAGGCACTCTATAACAGCGCACGCAATATAGAAGTGTTTGTCTGGCGCTTATATAAGCGCAGAGATGATACGGGCGAGTTGTTTCTCCTCTCAAACCAACTTGAGGGGGACGACTATGACATCAGCTTTGATCGGCTGTTCGCCAAGATGGTGATGATTCAAGATATGATGGCGCTCATCGTCGCAGACAAAACCAATCGCAGTATCACCAAGGTCGTCCAAGGTGTGGCGCAGTTTGTCTTCTTACCGATCCCTTAATACTCTTTGTTATATCAATACGGACCTAAAACAGACAACCCCGCAGTATGAGTGCGGGGTTGTCTGTTTTTCGCGAGATGGACTCATCGCCATCGAGACTATATGGTCATGATGGTTTCGCGATAGAACTTGAGCTCTGCGATCGACTCTTTGATGTCGTCCATCGCCAAATGGCTGCCCTTTTTCGAAAACTGCGTCAACACTTCCGGCTTCCAACGACGCGTCAACTCTTTCAGCGTGCTGACGTCGATGTACCGGTAATGGAAATAGGCTTCGAGCTCTGGCATATGTTGGTACAAGAATCGACGATCTTGACCAATACTATTGCCACAAATCGGTGATTGGCCTTTCGCTACCCATTGCTCTAAAAAGGCTAAGGTCTGCTCTACCGCTTGCTGCTCGCTCACTTGGCTCTGGCGAACTCTCTCCACCAAACCACTGGCGGTATGCGTGGTCGTGCACCACTCATCCATTTTTGCCAATTCAGATTCTGGTTGATGGATGGCAAGTACGGGCCCTTCAGCTAAAATGTTGAGCTGAGCATCGGTGACAATGGTCGCGATTTCGATGATTTTGTGAGTCTCCGGGTCAAGCCCCGTCATCTCAAGATCAATCCAAATTAAATTTTGATCGCTAAAGGACATAAAGTGTTGCCTATTGGTTTATCTCTAAAAAGGGTACTATACCCAAATTCTGATCCTCAAGATAGCAATCGAGCGGATCGACAATGCAGAGAAATGGTTAAGTAAACACTGTGGCAAAAAAGAAAAAGCTCACCAAAGGTCAAGTTAGGCGAGTACGCAGCAACCAAAAGCGTAAGCTAAAAAGTGAAGAGTCCGTGCAATGGGACGAAACCATGCTGGGTGCGACCAAGAAAGGCCTGGTCATTACACGCTTTGGTCAACATGCAGATATTGAAGATAGCGAAACACTAGAGGTGCACCGCTGCAACCTTCGTCGTGGTATCGAA
>NZ_JCBDGX010000069.1:0-35453 GCF_059834345.1 Vibrio sp. R11-SG3-ISO3-SZ | reverse complement strand
GAGTGGAGCGCAGACGATATTGACCAAATGGCGCCGCGTAGCCGTGCTCGGTTAATCAATTCCTTGCCAGGTTTTAAGAGCGCTAATCTGATTGGCTCCACGGATGGGCAGGGGAACGATAATCTTGCTATTGTCAGCTCGGTGATTCATTTTGGTTCTAACCCGCCGCTACTTGGCTTTGTGTCGAGGCCAAGACCTGCGCAACGCGATAGCTTAACTAACATCCTCACCACGGGTGTGTTTACCATCAACTCAGTGACACGCGAGTGCGCACTGCAGGCCCATCAAACCTCGGCGCGTTATCCTAGTGACGTAAGCGAGTTCGATGAAACGGGGCTGACTCGCTATTACCATGACGATTTCGCAGCGCCCTTCGTACTCGAAAGTCCAATAAAAATCGGATTAAAATTGGTTGAGCATATCGTGATTCAAAGCAATCAAACAGAAATGTTGATTGGTGAAGTGGTCAGATTATTGCTGCCAGAGCAGGCAGTGATGCCCGATGGGTATCTTGACCACGATCAGTTAGAAACCGTGACCATCTCGGGTCTAGATAGTTACCACGTCACGCAGAGAGTCCATCGATTGAGTTATGCAAAACCAGACCAACCGCTTCACCCCCTTACCCTAGAGGGCGAACCCTCCTCATGGCAAGCGCCATACAGCGAAGAGGGTTTACCCTAACGCCAAAGCACTATAAGGTGTTGATTCTTCATGTTGTGATACTCAAGGATTTGCCATGAACAGCACCATAGACACGTTATTGAATCACCGCTCCATTCGTGAGTTTACGTCTGAGACGATTGGCCCTGAGCAGCTTGACACTGTGCTCAAAGCGGGATTAGCGGCATCATCATCGAGCTTGTTACAGGTGGTCTCAGTGATTCGTGTGACAGACCCTGGCAAGCGGGCACGTCTGGCCGAATTTGCCGGCCATCAGTCTTATGTGGCGAGTGCGGCCGAGTTTCTCGTGTTCTGTATCGACTACCAGCGCCATGTGGAACTCAACCCAAATGTGCAGGCAGATTTTACCGAGCTAACGTTAATCGGTGCTGTCGATGCGGGCATTATGGCGCAAAACTGTTTGGTAGCGGCAGAGTCGATGGGGCTCGGTGGCGTTTACATTGGTGGTTTGCGTAATCGCGCGGCTGAGGTAGACGAGTTGTTGGGTTTACCACAGCACTGCGCGGTGTTATTTGGCATGTGCCTTGGGCATCCCGCTCAAGATCCAGATCTAAAACCGAGATTGCCGCTAGAGGTGATTGTCCATCAAAATCACTATCACCCGCTCGATAAACAGGCCGTTGCACACTACGATGAGACCATGCACACCTATTATCAACAGCGCTCTAGCAACAACAAGCAGAGTGGTTGGTCAGAGCAAGTGACGGCCAAATTGTCGGGCGAATCTCGCCCGCACATCTTGGGTTACTTGAATAGTAAAGGATTGGCAAAGCGCTAACCCTTTATCCACCTCAGAGCTTAGCGAGCGGCGAACCTTTAGGTTTGCCGCTGTTGTTTCTTCTGTTGGCTTTTTTAACCAGTGCGATCAAGGTTGAGCTCGACCAAGCACTGGTTTTTGGTGAAAACTGACTGCGGTTCATCGCCTCCAACTCGGCGTGGATAGATGCCCGCAACTCTTCTGACATCGAGACTTCATCCAACCAGATCGCTGCCAGACGGTTGGCTTGCACATAGTCTTGTTGGCGCAGCGCCTCAATCAACGAACCAGCGCTGTTTAGCGTGGGTTCACGGTTTTGTTGCTCAGTGGTCAGCGTGTGAAGCGCGCGTTTGGTGCGCCACCACAGCCCAAGGGTAATCAACCAACCCAGCGCGAGTAGCGCGCTCAGCAAAGGCCAAAAACCACGCTCAATGGCGGCAGTGGGTGGGACAGTCTCGACGGGCGCCGCAGCGGTAATTGAGGGCGCAGTAGAGGCATGGCTTGTGACGGCAGGCTTGATGCTCAGCGTCAAACCATCAACGATTGCTTGGCGCTGGGTCTGTGTGGTGGTGTCCCACCAATCCACGCTGACCTCAGGTAGAGTGATCTCTCCGGTCAGTTGAGGGATCAATACTTGTTTTAACTCCATGCGAACGACACCTGGTTGTGGTTCGCTCACCTGCGGCTTTTCGTCGTATTGGCGCACAGACGATGGGTAGGTTATGGACAGGCTGGGTAACTGTTCAGCGCTGATCCCAGTGACCTCAAGGGTGAGGGTTCGCGTGATGGAATCGCCTAACTCTAAGCGGTTCGTCGCATCACTGAGCGCGCCTTGTGATGTTTGCCACTGCTGACGCAGAGTCAGCTCTGAGGCAGGTAGCCAGGTGCCTTGATAGTCGCTCGGTTTATCCAATACGTTGATGGTGTACCCTTTCGCAGCAGTGCTGGCATCAATCAAGCGGGTACTCCCGTCACGCTCACTGCCGTAGACGATACTGCCGCGAAAGCCAATACTGTGCAGTGTTTGTGCACCCGGTGTGGTCGCCGTGACTCGATAGTCTTGATCGACAATGGTGACCTCTAATCCATCTATCACACTTTGGTATTGGTTGGGTTCTCCAAGCGGCGAGAGCGTCAGCCCTTGAGCTTGAGGGGCGATAACCTGCGGATTTTGTAGTCGACGCGGATTGGCCTTGACGATGAGCCTAGTGCGCAAGGTGGCACTTTCACCTGGATAGAGTGTCTCTTTGCTTAATGTGGATTGGATTTCAATTAAATCCGAGACTTGTGGCGGATTTTGATCGGCCAAGACGGTGATCTCAATCGGCTCAGAGCGCGCACCGCCGACCTCAAAAGCGGGGATCACTGCGGTGCCAATGCGACTGGCAGCCAGTGAGAGATTCCATTCGCTGCGTGTTGAACGGTTGCCATTGATGATGTTGAGCGAGGAGCCAAAGCTTGGTCGCCCTAGATAAAAGTCATCGCTAAGCAGATTAAAATCAATGTCATCCGATTCGGCTTTTTGATCCAGTACCACACGCAGTTGGAATACCTCATTTTTCACGACCCGATTTTTACTCACGGTGACCTGAAGCGTGGCGGCGCTGATGGCGCTAGACCAAAGGAAAAAAAAGATAAAAAGGGATCGAAACGCTGTCATTACCATGTTTTTCCTGTTGATGCTGGGGGAGACTTTTGCTGCGCTTGCAACAGCAGTTGCGCGCGCAATAGGCGGCTAGGATCGCGTGCGGCTTCGACTTGCTCAAGTTTACGCAGCGCGGGATCGATCTCGTTGGTCTTGGTGTCGCCGAGTGTTGCCGATGTGTTAGGCGGCTCAGTTTGGTCGTTTGCCTCCTGCGAACCTCTCTCTTGCTCTGACATCGAGTCTTGTTCAGAAGTCGTGGATTGCTCTGTAGTTGAAGATTGCTCTGAACTAGAAGAGTTCTCAGAAGTAGAAGGTGCCTCGGACGTAGACGGCTGCGAAGGATTGCTCTCTTGGCTTTGCTGAGGTTCATTGTTTGGGCGCGGTGCTTCGTCTTGTTGCTCGGGCTGCGCGCTAGCGTTGCCTTGAGAGTTTTTACCAGATTGGGAATTAGGCTGAGACGCGGCTTGTTCAGATTGCTCACCTGATTCACCCCGCTGTTGCTGCTGTTGTAGCGCTTGTTCCACAATCGCTTTGTTATGGCTTGCCGATGAGAGCTCTGGGTTAAGCGCCAACGTTTGCTCATAGTGCTCAATGGCGGCGGAATATTGACCGCTTTGTGCGAGTGCATTGGCGAGGTTGTAGTGCTGGTTGGCCGTTTTTGCGCCGCTTAGGTTTTCAATGGCGGCGTCAAAATCGCCCGCTTGATAGTGTGCCAAGCCTTGCCATTGCGCATCGTTAAACTTCTCGGCGGCGGCTGAGTAGTTACCCGAGAGATAATCTTCATACGCTTGGAGATCTTGAGGTTTAAACGGGTTAGCGGCAACCTCCTGACTGGGCGAGAGCCAGAGCAGCGGCACTAGCAGCGCCGACAGCAAGACGCCACGGCGAAACAGTAGAAGCGAGAGCAGCACGATGAGTGGCAGCAGCCAATAGCCTTGGTTGACCTGATCGCTGACCGATTGATGACTGACGGCGCGAGTGGCTTGGTCGGTTTGATTCATCACGCGGTGAATGAGGTTGATGTCGTCGTTTGTCACCTGAACGGGCACAAAAATACCTCCGCTGGTGGACGCCAAGCGGCGCATATTATCAAAATTGCTTTTCGCGACCACCGTTTGGCCGTTATGCGTCAGCAATTGCCCATCTTGCAAAGGGATTGGCGCGCCGCTTTCAGTACCAATAGCCAAGACCGACAGCGACCAAGCACCAGAATCGATCAGCTCGGCGCTGCGTGTTTGCTCGTCATCATCCAGATCATCACTAACAAGCAAGATATGGCCGCGATCTAAGCCCGCATTTTTCATCAACTCAATCGCTAGTTCGATACCTTTGTCTGCCCGAGCGCCCGGGTAGGGCATGATGTCAGGTGAAAGATTTGGCAGCAGGTTGAGCATGGTTTGGCTGTCTGAGGTGAGCGGGCTTACCACATACGCGTCCCCGGCGTAAGCAATCAGCGCGGTGTCACCCTCTTGCCATTGGGCCAATAAATCCGACACCTTGTATCTGGCTTGGCTCAAACGATTGGGTTTGATGTCATTGGCGTACATGGACATCGACATGTCCATCACTATCACTCGCGCTTCGGTGCTGGAAAACGCCGGTCGCTCTGCTTGGCTAAAACTTGGCCCTGATAGCGCAACGATGGCAAGCGTCAGCATTGCGCCTAGCAGTGGCAATAGTCGATGAGTGGGCTGTGATGAGCTCATACCAAGCGCGGCAGCAATGTGCGGCGCAATGAGCGTATGGCTATTTTGACGTTTGCTGAGCCAGTACAGCAATGCATAGGTGGGCAGCAGTGCCCACAACCACATCGGGTAGAGTAGCGTAAAGTCAGACATGATGCCTCCGCACGATAATCAGGCCGAGTAGGGTGAGAAGGGCGAGCGTGAGCGGGACATAAAACCATTCAGTTTGAGGGCGCCAGACTTGCGTTGCCAACGAGACAGGCTCAAGCGCATTAATGGTGTCGTAGATGGTGGCGAGCTCATCGGCGTTTCTGGCCCGAAAGTACTGCCCGCCGGTTGTCTCAGCGATTGCCATCAAGGTCCGTTCATCGAGATCATGGGCGGTATTGACTTTACGGCTCATAAAGAACTCTTTGACAACCATTTCACCGGCGCCGACACCGACCGTATAGATGGTCGCGCCATATTGCTTGGCAATGTCTGCGGCTTCAAGAGGATTAAGAACGCCCGAGGTGTTCGAACCATCACTGAGGAGGATCATCACGCGCTGCGGCGCATCACTGTCGATAAAGGTTTTGGTCGCAAGGCCAATTCCTTCACCGATGGCGGTTTTTTCACCGATTAAGCGCAAAACCAATTGATCCACTTGTTTGGCGACGGTACGTCTGTCTAGGGTCAGTGGCGTTTGCAGATAGGCGTGATCAGCAAACAGCACCACGCCGATCCTATCGCCTTCCCGTTTGGCGACAAAATCATTGACCACCTGTTTGACTGCGCTCAGCCGATCAATGTAGTCGTCCCCTTGAAGCATGTCTTGCTGGCTCATCGAATAAGAGAGATCGAGCACTAACATTAAGTCACGGTGTTTCGGCTGTATTGTGACGGGATCGCCAAACCACACCGGTCTCGCCGCCGCGAGTAACAGGAGTAGCCAAGTGAGTGAGAGGAGCAGACGTGTGACGCGCAAATTCGGCGTAGCCTGGGCTGCGCCCTGAGGTAAAATGGGCAGATAGAGCGGCGTTCGCTGCGCGCTGGCAGGAGCGAAGCGGTAAACCAACAAGGGCAGCGGCAGTGCAAACAGCACCCACCACCACAGCAGTTGCCAATCAGCCTCGAACAGGGCCACGAGATTTCCTCCGTTTCTTCGGTGGCAGCGCGTGCTCTATCCAATGGGCGCAGTGTTCGATCAACGCCTGAGACTCATCATTGTGTTGCTTGCTGTAGAGTGCATGTTGCCATTTATCGTAATTGTCGGCAAAGAGCGGGGTGCTCAATTGCTCATCCAAAAATAGATACCACTCTTTTCCTGTTAGCTGAGCGATCTCTTCGCGTGGGAAATAGCACAACGCCGATTGGCGAACCAACTCAATCGCTGATGAAGGTGTGCTGCCTTGTTTCAAAATGCGTAGGGCGGCTTTTTTCGGTGCAAGGCGTTTTTTCTTCCAGTGGGTGAAGCCCCAAATAGCGAGCAGCGTCATGATACCGGCGGCGATACTCGCCCACCATGCCCAGGTAAGCGGTAGCCAACTTGGTGGCGAGGGTAATATCATAGGGTCTAGCGGCAGCAATGAAGATTGACTGTTCGAGCTCATTCTAAAATCCGTGTAATTGTTGTTGTAGTGGTTGTGCACTAGAGAGTGCGCTGACGCTCATTCCTAGTTTAAGCGAGAGCCTAGAAAGCTGATTTTGCTTGGCTTTAAAGGCGGCTTCAATGTTTTTTCGCGTTGTTTTTTTTCCAAAATCAATCCATTGGGTATGCTGACGATCCGTCACCTGTTCGCAGCCGCGAAAATCAGTGACGCCTTGCTCTAGAGGATCCCACAACTGCACGATGCGCACGCGATTGTGGGTGTTGAGCCCAGATAGGGTGATCTCATCTTGTTCTGTCAGTCGGGCGAAATCGCTCAGTAAGATAATATCGCTGCCCTTGGGACAGAGACGGTTGAGTGCTTCCAGCGCGGGTGCCATCGAGCTGTTTTGCGTGACGTGATGGTTCATCAGCGCTTTTTGGTGTTCATTGACCAAAGCGTGATTGAGTGCCAACGCCCCTCGCTGCCTTGGAAGGGGCTTGAGGTCAGTCAGTGTTGAGCCGGTATCGATGACGGCGCCGATTCTATCTTGCCCTTCGGTGGCTATCCACCCGGTGAGCGCGGCAAAATGCGCCGCTTGCACCGACTTTAGTAACAACGTTGAGCCGAACCTCATGCTCGGACTGAAGTCGACATAGACGATAACCGGCTTTTCGCGTTCTTCACTAAACAGTTTGGTGTGTGGCTTGCCTGTGCGCGCCGTGACGCGCCAGTCGATGCTTCGAATGTCATCGCCATGTTGATATTGTCGTACTTCACTGAAATCCATCCCGCGGCCAAGTTGGCGACTTTGGTGTTGCCCTGCCATTTGTGACCACAAACTTTTGGCTGGTGGCAGCCATTTCACCGCGTGCTGCTTAAGATGAAGCAACTCCTTCATGGTGAGGTTCACACCATCACTATGAGGCGGCAGTGTCGGCGTAGGGAGGACGGTATTTTCTATGGCCATGTTTATGCGCTACCGACCAGAGAGAGCAAGGTAGAGACCACGTGATCGCGGCTGATGCCTTCTGCTTGGGCTTGGTAGGTCAGCAGTAGTCGATGTCTTAGCACAGGGTAGGCCATTGCTTGGACGTCTTCTGGCGTAACAAAATCTCGCCCGGCCAACCAAGCGTGAGCGCGTGCGCATCGATCCAGTGCGATGGTGGCGCGCGGGCTGACGCCCATCTCCAGCATCGTTGCAAGGTTGTCGTCGTACTGCTCGGGCTCGCGGGTCGCCATCACCAATCGGATGATGTACTGCTCGACGCTCTCAGCCATATGTACGTTGAGCACTTCTTGTCTGGCGGTGAAAATATCGTGTTGCGAGAGTTGCGGTTTCTGCGCGCCGACTTCGCCTTTGGCTTCACCGCGGTTTAAGCGCAGGATCGCGAGCTCACTGTCGGCGTCAGGGTAGCTGACGTTAAGGTGGAGCAAAAAGCGATCAAGCTGAGCTTCAGGTAAGGGGTAGGTACCTTCTTGCTCTATCGGGTTTTGTGTCGCCATCACCAAAAACAGCTCGGGCAGCGGGTAGGTTTGTTTGCCGGCAGTAATTTGCTTTTCTGCCATGGCTTCTAGCATTGCGGCTTGCACTTTGGCGGGGGCACGGTTGATCTCATCAGCGAGCAGCAACGAATGGAAAATCGGGCCCGGTTGGAAGCGAAATTCCCCGGTTTCTGGTCTAAATATGTCGGTTCCTGTCAAATCCGCCGGCAATAAATCCGGTGTAAACTGCACGCGATGGAAGCTGCCTTCAATGCAATCGGCTAGGGCTTTTACCGCGCGTGTTTTAGCAAGCCCCGGTGGTCCTTCGACAAGGATGTGGCCGTCAGCCAAGAGTGCAACAAGCAATTGCTTGACCAATTCACTTTGACCAATCACTTGACCGTTCAAATAGTGTTGCAGCTGTGATAGAGCGTGAGTGTGCATGAGCCGTATCTCTCCATGAGTTCTCGCCATAGGCGATAGCGCAGGTTAAGTCTCTGATATTGAGAACAATTAGAATATGGGTATTTTCCCTCGAGATACAACTCTTTCCCCGGTCAATTGACCAAAATTTTGCCAATGGGCATAAGACATTGTGGAAATACAACCAAAGTGTGAGCTAGTCTAAATGAAAGAGGTAAAGTAATGCTTAAACCTTACGATATAAGTAAAGTGAATAGCACACTCGATGGCTTAGACTCTGTGAAAGCAGTCTGTCGCGGGATGTGCTTGTTTGTGCAATAGGGCTAGGATCAGCATGATAAATTTGAACTCCATTAGTATTAAACAGAAAGTGGTCGCAGGGATTACCTTTGCGGTACTGGCGTCTACCATCATTGTCGGCGTGATGGCTCAACGTCAAGCGAGAGCAGTATTAGAGCATCGCTTGATCGATATTGAGTTGCCAACCATGCTGGAAAAAATCAAAGGGGAAATCGACAACGAAGTGACCCAGTTGTTGATGGCAGCACAACAGATCGCCAACAATGAGTTCACCCAGCAAGCGATCAACACTCGTAATATCGATGCCGATAGCGAGCGTCTTTTGGTGAAGTCACTAAATAACGTCCGCACGCAGTACAAGCTCAACGATGCGTCAGTGGCCAACCGAGAGACCGCCTACTACTGGAACCAAAATGGCTTCCTACGTGAGCTTAACAAGCAGCAGGATGGTTGGTTCTTTGGCTTCACGCAGTCAGGCAATGCGACTATGGTCAGCATGTTCCAAGAGGCCAGCGGTGAAGTGAAGATGTTCGCTAACTTCCAGCAAGTCGACGGGTTCTCCATGTCAGGGGTGTCAAAATCAATGGATGATATGGTGAAGCTACTGAATGGATTCAAGATTGAGCAAACCGGCTTTGTCTTTTTAACCAACGCCAAAGGTGAAGTACAAATCCACCGCGACCAAAGCCAATCAAAAGCGACATTGGCGCAACTCTATGGTAGCAACGCGTCTGATCTATTGGATAAGTCAGACTTTAACCTTGTCCAAGCGAATTACAACGGCCAAAACGTCTTTGTTTCTTCCACTTATATTCCGGTCATGGATTGGTTTGTAGTGGGCGTGGTACCCGTAGATGAAGTGTTCGCGGATTTGACCAAAGTGGCGCATCAAATGCTGATCACGACCATTGTCGTCGCGGCACTGTTTATTTTGATGGGGCTGTTTTTGGCCAACAGCATTGCTAAGCCGATTCGTGCGATTGCACTGCGTTTTAGCGATCTGGGCAAAGGTGATGGCGATCTTTCTCAACGTATCGAGATCAAAGGTCGCGATGAAATCGGTCAATTGTCAGAAGGGTTTAACGGCTTTATTGAGAAGATTCATCAATCAATGAAAGAAGTAGCCTCGACCAGTAGTGCGCTTCAGTCAGCGGCGGATGGGGTCTCACACAAAGCCAATACCACACACGACAATAGCCAAGTGCAGCGTGATCAAACCATACAAGTCGTGACCGCTATCAACCAGATGGGCGCCACCATCAGTGAGATCGCAACCAACGCTGCCACTGCTGCGGAAACTGCAACCCAAGCGTCCGACAACAGTGAAGTGGGGCAACAAGTGGTTAGCAAAGCGAAAGATGCCATCAGTCGTCTCGCACTTGATATCGAAAATACCGGTCAAGTGGTGGAGCAGTTGGCGTCGACAACGCAAGAAATTGGCTCCATTTTGGACGTGATTCGCGATATTTCCGAGCAAACCAATTTGTTGGCGCTCAATGCGGCGATTGAAGCGGCACGTGCGGGCGAGCAAGGTCGAGGCTTTGCGGTTGTGGCGGATGAAGTCCGTAACCTCGCCAGTCGAACCGCCGATTCGACCGAAGAGATCCAAAAGATGATCAACCAGTTACAAAGCGATGCCAAAGACGCGGTAACGGCGATGGAGGCGGGTAAATCCGTTACGGGTGAAGGGGTGTCTGCGTCGGACGAAGCGGTGAAAGTGCTGCTGAGTATCTCAGAGCGTATCCATGACATCTCGGATCGCAACACTCAAGTGGCGACAGCGACGGAGGAGCAATCTACCGTGGTGCACACCATCAACCAGAATATTGAAGAGATCAACGCCATCAATGAAGTGACCACTAGCACGGCGGAAGAGTTAGCAGCAGCGAGTACTGAATTGAAAGAGTTGTCCGTTCGGTTGGATAAAATGGTTGGCAGCTTCAAGCTATAACGGCGTTCAACGCTTTCACGTGTCAAACTAGAAACTCTGGGGTTAAGTAGGTAAACTTGCCCCAGTTTTATTTTGGTAAGGGTATGTCAATCATGAGTGATGTTGAAAAAGAACTGGAGCTGATGTCTCAAGAGATGGGGGATGAGCCAGAGGTGGCATTGCCATCAATCGAAGAGCAAAAAGCCATCGCACAAAAGCTGAAAGAGCTTGAAGCCGAAGGTAAATTGACTCCAGAGGTATTGGAAGAGTACTTTGGAAAATTCTACGCCAAGACGGACGCGCCGATTCACTGATTGCGCTGGTTTACTTGGTCAAGAAAGCAGAAGAGAAGGTTGGCATTGCCAACCTTTTTGCTTTTTATCC
Organism: Vibrio sp. R11-SG3-ISO3-SZ; assembly: GCF_059834345.1. Taxonomy (NCBI): domain Bacteria; kingdom Pseudomonadati; phylum Pseudomonadota; class Gammaproteobacteria; order Vibrionales; family Vibrionaceae; genus Vibrio; species Vibrio sp. R11-SG3-ISO3-SZ. The sequence continues at coordinate 24,592 of NZ_JCBDGX010000069.1, read as the reverse complement.
CCTATGGCCGTTGTGTTGATCGACGTGGGCGCGGCGCCAACGACTATCTGGCGACGACTTGGTTTCTCCCCGCCTTTTTCGCCTCATACAGCGCTTGGTCAGCACGCGATACCGCTTCACTCCAAGTATCATGCATGGTGAGGCTGCTGACTCCAAAGCTTGCTGTGCAGAATTCATCGTGTTTGGGAAGCAAGTGAGTGCGCTCAATGACCTGACGCAGCTTCTCTGCGACAAATTCAGCGTCTTCAAGTGACGTTTCGGGCAAAATGAGCAAGAACTCTTCACCGCCGTAACGAAAGCAAAAATCGTTGGCGCGGGTTTCTACGTGCAGGATACGACCGATACTGTTTAACACGCGATCGCCTGTTTGGTGGCCATAGAAATCGTTGATCTCTTTAAACCGATCAATATCCAGCAACACGAAAGAGAGGTCGGTTTGAAAACGGCGTGCTCGGGCGGACTCTTTGGGTGCTAATTCAGACAGTGCACGTCGATTATAGAGTTGGGTGAGGTCGTCTTTCAGGGATGTGTCGTAGATGGTGGCGACCAAGCGACCGGTTAAGAGCCAAGTGATCGAAAAACCAATAAAAATCACCATAGAAATGAGAGAGATGAACGCCAGTTGGTGTACTAAGCCTGACTGCATGAAATCCTGAATTTGTTGTTGGAACGGCAGAGTAGCGACGCGAAACAGGCTGTATCCACCTTGAATAATCATGGCAATAGAAAGTAAACGTTTTGAGCCAGGGATGTCTTTGTGCGTCCCTTTGAGGTTGGCGTATAAGGTGAGGAAAGACATTAATGCAATAAAGCTTGCGACCAAAAAAATCCGTACATTAGTCGAGGGGGAAAAATAGGTAAAGTAGGTCAGCCCCAAAATGATCAACGGCAAGCCATAGTAGCCGATGTTCGCCAAACGATGAGGAAAGCTGCGCAACAAGCACACGCCGTGGAGCAGCAAAACAAAGCTGAGCACAATCGCTGAATTGGCGATGATTTTTGAGATCCAGTAAGAGGTGTGATTACCAAAACTCAGAAATAGAAAACCCACGCCGAGCAAAAGCAGCGCTAGCGCTATGGTATTGATTCCCCTAATGTTTGGCTGTAGGCGCTGAATCAGCAAAAGCCCACACGCGTACGTAAACGACAAAAAAACACAAATCACCGACAAGGTCGGAATATCTAAACGCGGCAAGTTTATGATCCATTTGATTTATTTGTGTTTAAGTGTAGTTGATATAATTGTGTTTAATAGAAAAAGACCACCGAATTCGGTGGTCTGAGTAAATAAAAGTGACCGATGGCTCGATCGCGCGCTGGGTGTGGCTTATTTCACACGCCAAGCGATGGTTTCGCCGCCACGAATAGGAACCACGATGTCGTCACCAAACGGCATGGTTGCTTCGACCGACCAGCTCTCTTTCACCAAAGTGACGGTGTCGCTGTTGCGAGGAATACCGTAAAAATCGGGGCCGTTGTGGCTGGCGAAGGCTTCCAGTTTGTCCAGTTTTCCTTCGTTCTCAAACACTTCAGCGTAGAGCTCTAACGCTGCGTGTGCCGTGTAAGAACCCGCACAGCCGCAAGCCGCTTCTTTTTTGCCCTTGGCGTGTGGTGCCGAATCGGTGCCTAAGAAGAACTTCTTGCTGCCACTGGTGGCCGCTTCAATCAATGCTTTTTGGTGGGTGTTGCGTTTAAGGATCGGCAGGCAGTAGAAATGTGGGCGAATGCCACCGACAAGCATATGGTTGCGGTTGTAGAGAAGGTGGTGAGCGGTAATCGTTGCTGCCACATTGTCATTGGCGTTATTCACAAACTCAGCGGCATCGGCAGTGGTGATGTGCTCAAGCACAATCTTTAGATTAGGGAAGTCATTGACGATTGGCGCAAGTACAGTGTCGAGGAACGCTTTCTCACGATCAAAAATATCCACGTCGTGATGAGTCACTTCGCCGTGGACTAACAGCAGCATGTCCACCTCTTGCATCGCTTCAAGCACGGGGTAGATATTTTTCGCATTGGTCACCCCAGAATCGGAGTTAGTGGTCGCACCCGCTGGGTAGAGTTTCGCTGCCACCACTTTGCCTGACGCTTTCGCTTGGCGGATATCTTCGGCGGTGGTGTTGTCAGTCAGATACAGCGCCATCAATGGTTCGAACTGCTCACTTGGCTTTTCTGCCAGGATGCGCTCTCGGTAAGCCAGCGCCATATCGGTGTTGGTCACAGGTGGGATAGTGTTTGGCATGATCAGCGCGCGGCCGTTGTAGCGACTGATGTCACGCACGGTGTCTTTGAGTACGTTACCGTCGCGTAAGTGAACATGCCAGTCGTCAGGACGTGTGATCGTAAGTGTTGTCATTGATTGCTCCCACCATAGATTGAATTATCGGATTGGAGCCTAAACGCGGCGAAAAATGTGAAGGCAAACGCTTACGTTTAGGCGACAGGATGATAGAGCAAAGTCACTGGAATTTCATCTACTTTCTCGGATTTTGACCGATTTCGCCTTAAGTATCCGCGCGCTGCAGCGTATACTGCTGAGACAATCATTACGCTTAGGATTAGCAATGTCAGCGCCAGATTCTTCACAACAACCGCAACTCTCCCAAATCAATGTCTACCCCGTCAAATCGGTGGGCGGTATTGCACTCTCGACCTCGTGGGTGGAAAAACAAGGTCTCACGTTTGACCGTAGCTTTATGCTTGCGACTGCCGATGGTCAAATGGTCACCGCGCGCAAATTCCCGCAGATGGTCACGGTTCGTTCCAGTTTAACGGCAGATGGGCTGGTGATGACCGCCGAGGGGCATGCGCCACTTCGCCTACGCTACGACGCGTTTAAAATGCAAGCGGCGTCTGCTCAAGTGTGGAATGACCGATTTACTGCTTACACCACCACGGATGAGGCCGATGACTGGTTTAGCGCGGTCATTGGTCAACGGGTCGAGCTGCTTTATACCGGCGAACAGTCCAATCGTGTGCGTGAAAAGCTGGGTCACAATGTCAGCTTCGCTGATGGTTATCCGCTGCTTGTTATCAGTCAGGCGTCGCTTGATGAACTCAACCGCCGTAGCCCTGAACGCCACGATATGGATCAGTTTCGTACCAACTTAGTGGCGGGCAACACTGCGCCTTTTGAGGAAGATCGCTGGAAGCGCATTCGAATCGGTGACGTTGAGTTCGAAGCGGTGAAGCCTTGTGAGCGCTGTGTGTTGACCACAGTGGACGTAGAAAAAGGTGCGTTTCGTCGAAGTAAAGAGCCTTTACAAACCTTATCGCAATTTCGCGCCAATGAGCGCGGTGGCGTGTTCTTTGGTCAAAACTTGGTCGCAAAGAACGAAGGCTTGATTCGACAAGGTGATGATATAGAAGTGTTGGAATACAAAGAGCCAGAATTCTACGCTGACAAAGGTCAACTGAGTCTCTCTGCTGTGGAAGCGCCAGTGCCGGACTCAGTAAAATCGCTGACCATCAGTGTCAACGGCAACATCTTCAGTGGTGATAACCAACGCACCTTACTTGAGCAAGCGGAGGAAGCGGGTATCCCGATGGCAAACAGTTGTCGTGCTGGGCTGTGTGGTGCGTGCCGCGTTACGGTGGAATCTGGCGAAGTGGACCAAGAAGATGTGCCGGCACTTCATGGCTTTGCTCACGAACCGGGGTTAGCGTTAGCTTGCTGCTGTGTGCCGAAATCGGACATCGAAGTCATCAGTTAAATAGATCAGTTAAATAAAGAGATACCCTTACCTCTGAAATGAAACAAGCCCCAATTTCGCGGAAGATATGCAGCATATAATCCGTGCGATTGGGGCCTTAATGTGAGATGGGGTCTCACTATCCGCTGACAACAATAACCGGTGTGTCGTTTTCCTGTGCAAACAGCGCAATCTCTTCCGGCGGCGCTTCGTTGGTGATGACTAAATCAATGTCGGCCAAGGTACCCAGTTTTACCATCGCATTGCGGCCAAATTTACTTGAGTCGACGCCAAGAAAGACACAACGGCTATTTTCCATAATTGCGCGTTTGACGCGCACTTCATGATAATCGAAATCCAGCAATGAGCCATCGAAGTCAATTCCGCTGATGCCCAAGATGCCGAAATCGAGGCGGAACTGGGAGATGAAATCCAGTGTCGCTTCACCCGTCACACCGCCGTCCTTACCGCGTACTTCGCCGCCTGCCAAGATGACTTTAAAGTCCGGTTTGCTCATTAATAGCGTGGCGACATTGATGTTGTTGGTGACGATACGTAAGTTTTGATGCTTGCTCATCAGTGCACGTGCGACGGCTTCAGGCGTTGTACCGATGTCGATAAATAAGGTGGCACCGTCAGGGATGTGAGTCACAAGTTCTTGTGCTACTTTGCTTTTTTCCGATTGGTGAGACACTTGACGGATTTGATAGGAAGAATTTTCTGAGCTTGAGACAATGGTCGCGCCGCCGTGGTTACGGCGGATCTTGTTCGCCTCGGCCAGCTCGTTTAAGTCACGACGAATTGTTTGTGGGCTGACATCAAAACGCTCAACTAACTCTTCGGTACTGACGAAACCTTGGGTTTGAACGAGCTCGATGATCTCTTGATGACGTTTTAATGCTTTCAAATTCACTTCCTTATTAAATGGCGTACAACACAGAAGTGTACGGACAGTCGAAGAGAAAAGCCAATGAACTTGGTCGTTCGAAGTGAAAGTATGCGCGTTTTCAGAAAATGTTCACAAAAACGCGCGTGACGAGTTTAAGTTTTCAGCGGAAAAACTCGGACTCGCGCATCCGGAGTGTGCAACTAGGCCGTCTCTTTGGCCACAGGTGATGCCAATAGCGGTTTGTCACGCCCCAGTTTGAGCTGCGACAAAATGACCCCGGTGATCACCATCAAACCACCGACAAGGTGATAGAAATGCATAGTTTCACCCAGTAACACAGAGGCCAATGTCACCGCTAAGATCGGCAACAAGTTCATAAACATTGCGCTTGAGTCTGCGCCGATCGCATCTATCGATTTGACCCACATCCAAGGCGCGAGCACTGAGGCGGCGATGCCAGCGTAAGCGATAAGCGGCAGAGCATCGCTACTGGGTATTGGCGACGCGCTGGTGACGAGCAGTGGAAATAGCATCATGAGTGCAAACACGCCTTGTAAATAGATGATGACCCAGTTTGAGAGCGGCATTTTCCAACGTTTAAGCAACACGCAGTAGGCGGCGTAGCAAAGTGCGGCTAACAGCATCAAGCCGTCTCCTGGCGTCATATCTTGATGGAGGAAATAGGTCATATCGCCTTGGCCCAACATATAGCTCAAGCCGATTAATGAAAGTACGCCACCGAGAATACTCACCGCAGAGATCGATTTACCCAGCAAGGGGACACTCAGAAACACACTAAGCAGCGGCACCAAAGAGGTGATGAGCGCCATGTTCGAGGCGGTCGTTGTTAAGCCTGCGTAGTAACCGAGCGACTGGTTGAGCACCATGCCCAGCATGGCAAGAAACGCCAGTTTCGTCAGGTGTGGTTTGACGTGGTGCCACTGTTTCACCACGCTCGGAAGACAAAAAGGCGATAGAAGTACCACGGCAACAAACCAGCGATAGAAACTCATCGCACCGGGTTCAATGTGGCTGGCGGCCAGTTTGGTTACGATGGTATTCCCGCCCCAAATGAATACGGTAAACAGTGGAAGTAAGTAGTTCATGTGAGCCCCATCGCAAAGTAATCAGTGGAACTGAGTGTGACAGGTCTATATAATTATAAATATCTCCATAAAGACATTGCGCGTCATAGGAAGACAATCTTGAGAAAATCGGCAAAACACCTTCATCCTTCCTTATCCATTGATAAGGCACCATCAGACGTATTTATGAATTTCGAGGCGTTTCTTTCGAATACAGAAACGCGTATGCATAGCCACCCTTGGGGGCAAGTTCAACTGATCAGTGGTGGAATATTGGAGATGGAAGCCGAAGATACGCGCTTTTTGGCTCCGCCCCATTTGGCTATTTGGGTGCCTGCGGGCGTTCGTCACACCAGTTACAATCGCAAACCTATTTCCTACTGTTCTCTCAATGTGGCGCAATCGCTGACGACAAATTTCCCAGATAGAACCAGCCTGATTAAAGTGACGCCGATTGTTTCCGCGATCATTGATGATTTTCGTCAGCGAGACATCAACGTTGCTGATTCTGATGCGGATAAACGCTTGGTTCAGGTGCTGCTTGACCAATTAGCCACCCGAGATACTCAGCATCACTTCTTGCCCTCGAGCGATCATAAATATTTAGCACCGATTCTAGCGGCGGTGGAAGAGAACCCCATCGATAACACGAGCTTGTCGCAATGGGCTGAGCGCGTCCATACCACAGAACGCACGTTAGCCCGTCACTGCCAAGCCGAGCTGGGGATGAGTTTTACCGAGTGGCGATTGCGCGTTCGTTATCTGCATTCGATGGAACTGCTGCGTAATGGTCACTCGGTGAAAGAAGTGGCGTTGACGCTCGGATATAACCAAGCCAGCCCCTTTATTGGCATGTTTAAGAAGTACTCTGGCCAAACGCCAGAGCAATACAAGAACAAACTACTTCATCCGGACAAAGGCTAAGATAGCCGCAAGCGTGAGCCAAGTAGGTCGGATTACTCCAGTTCCACTGGCGGTCTAAAGACCATTTCATGAATGACGACATCGTCGGGTAGGTTCAATAAAGTGAGGACGGTCTGTGCCACGCTAGCGGGCTGCATATAGTTAGGGCGACTTGCAGCGCGAAATCCAGTGTCTGTACCACCTGGGAATAAGTTGGTGACTTTAATGCCGTGTGGTTGCGCTTCTTTCATCAATACGCCCGTCAGACCTGCCAATCCTTGCTTCATCGCCGTATATACCCCCATGGTTTCACTGGAGCGTTTGGCCACGGTACTGGCGACGTTAATGATGTAGCCGGATTGCTGCGCTTTCATCAGTGGTAGCGCTTCTCGGCAAAGAAGAGCGGGAGCACGTAGGTTGATCGCGTATTGCTGGTCAAACTCTTCTAGGGTGAACTCATCAAGGCCACACTTTCGGCTGTTCATACCGGCGTTATTGATCAGCACGTCTAGCCCACCTAAGGTGTCGGTCGCTTGCTTGAATAGCGCTATGCACTGGTTGGCGTCGGCAAGATCAAACGCTGCGACATGGCATCCGGTCTCTTGTTGTAAGGTGGCCAGTGCTGCTGCATTTCTTCCGGTGGCAAACACTTGGTGCTGCTGGGCGCAGAGCTGCTGCGTCAGCGCGTAACCAATTCCACCACTCGCGCCAGTTACCAGTATCTTCATCATCCTTTCCTTATGTTGGTGTTGCTCGGTTTGGATGAAGTCTAACAGAGGCGCAGTGAAAAGAATTGGTCAACATACACAGGAATTGACTAACTCGGGTACATAAACAAAAATCCCCCCTCGCTGCGCATTAATTTGAGCTCAGTGAGGGGGGATGTGATTAGCCAATGTCGTTGTTAGTCTGTACACGCTTCGCGCCAGATTTGCTTTGTAAATCTAGAAGAGCGATCTCGGTTTGCCAAATAATTGTTGATAATGATATCGATTATTCTTCCTAAACTGTGATCTCACTTCAAAATTGTGTAAGGTCACCACGCTATCGAGTTCCTATCTCTACTCAATCACTTAAAGGGCGGGATGCAATCTTTATCACAATCTCATTAAACACCTTGCTAAATAACTGAAAAATTTGGCGAATACCATTACGCTTATTTGGATGATGACAAGGAGATGAGGTGTTAGATGAGAGTATTGTTGGGGTTACTCAGCCATCTCTTGGTGTTTGCTGCGGGGATTGGACTGGGTATCTACGCATTGCCGATTATTACCCAGCCTCCGTCTCCAGATATCAGTCAGATTAAAGCCTTGTCTCATACCGCGCTCTACAGCGCCACATTTGATAGAGCACGCCAAGACAGTGATTTTCTTCATTGGGGTGAGGGCTCTGTGTCGATTACGCCAGATGCTATCGGGTTTATAGGTCAGCTTGCACCGGGCCCAGATTATAAACTCTATCTTTCGCCTCAATATGTGGAAAGCGAAGCGTCGTTTTTGGACCTTCAGGCAGAAATGGTGCTGATTGGGGATGTGAACACCTTCGAGCGTTTTTATCTCACTATTCCTGCTGGCGTCCATGTGGAAGAGTACAACACGGTGATCGTCTGGTGTGAAACCTTCAAAGAATTTATTACTTCTGCCCGTTACAAATAAAGCGTGTTTGACGTTCAAAACACGAGCCCCTTGGTCAAAGTCACTTATTTATTCTCTTCATCCATTGTTTGTATGGTTAGGTATTCAGTACACTAAGGACAAATAATATTTGCGGTGCTAGGCGATGGGCACTGTGCAACATAACGAGGTTTGGTGTGGACAAAATTCACCTAGTGATTGACTTCCTGTTGACTCACAAAATGGTTTTTACAGCGCTGATTATTTTGCTGATTGCTTTGGTTCGTCGCGTGGTATTGGCTAAGATTCGTGGTGACGTGGCTTTTGTCAGTGAAGAGCAACGCAGCTGGATGTATCGCACAAAAAACGCTGCTTTTGCGGTCACTGTGGTGTTGCTGTTCACATTGTGGAAACCGGAAATCAGTGAATTCGCCCTCTCAGTGACGGCGATTGCGGTGGCCATTGTGGTTGCCTCAAAAGAGATTATCCTCTGTTTCACTGGCTCCATTCAGCGTGCGAGCTCGCGTTCGTTTCGCATGGGCGATTGGATCGAAGTGGGCAAAAGTACTGGTGAAGTCATCGAACACAATTTGATGGCCACCGTGATTCAGGAGATTGATATCTATCACGGTGAGTACAACTACACAGGCAAGACCATCACCTTACCAAACAGCTTATTTTTTACCTATCCGGTCAAAAACTTGAACTTCATGAAGCGGTACGTGTTCCACCATTTCTCAATCATCGTGCCGGATTTTGTCAATCTCTATCCGATGCTTAAAGATGTCGAAGATAAAATTAATGAACGCATTCATTACTTTAGTGAAGTCGCCAAACGATACAATGCCATTATTGAAAAGCGAGCGGGGGTCGATTTGCCCGGTTCAGAGCCTCATATCGCGGTCACTAGTGCGGCGACGGGTGAGCAAATTGTTCAGTTCACTCTCTTTTGCCCTACAGACAAAGCGTCTCATCTAGAGCAGGGGATTCGTATGGATTTTATGGCGTTGTATGAGCAGCGTTTTCCTAAGGTAGCGCCGTAGCGTTATCAAGAAATTCTCAAGGAGGAAAGCATGATCAAGCAAGTGGGTCCGACAACAATTAAAGAAACACACTCGCTAAGTTGTCACTGTGGTGCGGTTAAACTGGCGCTCTCTTTGCCTAATGGGATTGAGAAACCGCGCCGTTGTGATTGCTCCTTATGTCGTCGTAAAGGAGCGATAGTGGCCTCTGTGCCATTGGATGGGATCACCCTACTGCAAGGAGAAGAGAGCCTGACTCTCTATCAATTTAATACCCACACAGCAAAACACTATTTTTGCAAAATATGTGGCATCTACACTCATCATAAGCGCCGTTCGGACCCGACAGAGTATGGCTACAATGTCGGATGCCTTGAAGAGGTGAACCCGTTTGATCTTGGCGACATAACGACGATGGACGGAGTGCACCACCCCGCCGATAGGTCTTAGAACATGCCGAGCAGATCCTCGGGATTGGGTTTGCTCAACCTGTAATCAGTAACGCATCTTCATTTTCAACGCAATAGCCACTTCAAAATTATTCCCTGTCGCGGTAAATCCAATTTCGAGAGGCTGTTATGCAACAGATAAAGCGATCGTCATCACGCCGTCTCAAAAGTAGGATGCTCCGATGTTTATGCCAGTATGGAAATTAACCAGCATAAAATGCTAATCATTCATGGTGCTAATGCTCTAAATCAGAGGGTTTTATCTATTGAATTATTAATAGGACATGTTGCGCTCTGTATTCAGTGTTTTGTGATATCGAGCCCTAAAAAGAGTGCTAAATTTACAAAATAATAACAACAGCGACGAATTCAACATCATACCCAGTGTGTGACGTTGGAAGCAGTTCAAAGCAATAACGATAAAATCGATTCAGAATGGCTAGGAAAACAGGTATGAAACCACTAAAAATCAAGGACGTGTCCATTGCGGTCAGAGCATGGTCAATCCTAGCGCTATTCGCGCTGGGGCTTATTGTTAACACTCTACTTAACATCGACAAATCCCGAGAGCACATGCGTTACAACTACGAGCATGGGGTTGAAACCTTAGTGCAAAGCGCGATGGGTGTCGCCAATCGCTACTACGAATTAGTCCAAAGTGGCGAGCTGACGTTGGAAGAGGGGCAAAAGAACGCCCTTCAATCGATCTCTGCAATGCGTTTTGACGAGGGGAACTACATCTTCGTGGGAGACAAACACGGTGTCCAATTGGCAACGGGTGTCGATTCTTTGCTAGGCAAAAACATCATGGAGTTCAAAGACAGCTCTGGACACTTTTTTGTTAAAGACTTGTACAAGATGGCGCAAAGTGGTGGCGGCTTCGTCAACTACACTTGGAAGAATCCAGATAAAAACACCATCGATCCGAAAACCAGTTATGTGATGCAGTTTGAACCCTGGGGTTGGATGATAGGGTCTGGGATGAACATGGTGGCGCTTGAAAATGCAACCAGAATGTCGGAAATCGCCTCATTGAGCTACGCGTTGGGAATATTGGTGGTCTTATCCTTGATTGTCGGTTACTTCATAAAAACCATCACTAGCCCAATTAAACGCACGGTGAGAGCGATGCGTGAGTTGTCAAAAGGTGAAGGCGATCTGACTCAGCGCTTGCCGGAAGAGGGCAGTGCAGAACTGATATTACTTGCGCGTTATTTCAACCAGTTTATTGCCTCACTACAGACCATCATGCAGAGCATCAGCGATGCCGGGGCTCAAGTCTCAGCATCCGCTTCGCAACTGACACACTCGGTGCATCATATTGATGACAGTTTGAACCAGCAGCAAAACGACGTCGATATGTTGGCGACGGCGATGACTCAAATGCTCGCGACGGTGGAAGAAGTGGCCAGTCGCACCGTTGAGGCCAATGATGCCAGTGGATTAGCGGCGAAAGAAGCCTCGAATAGCCACGCAATTATTAGTCAAAATGTCACGGTCGCCAATGAACTTGCACAGCAAATCGAAGCAGCAACAGAGGTGGTGCAGCAACTAGCGAGCGATGCGAATAACGTTGACACGGTTCTGGAAGTCATTCGAGGCGTCGCTGAGCAGACCAACTTATTGGCGCTCAATGCCGCCATTGAAGCGGCGCGCGCCGGTGAACAAGGTCGAGGCTTTGCCGTGGTCGCCGATGAAGTAAGAACGCTATCGGTGCGAACGCAGGAGTCGACATTAGAGATCCAGAGTATTGTTGAAAAACTGCAAGCCGGTGCGAAAAATGTGGTGGAGGTGATGAACCAAGGCGCTGAAAAAGCGGGCAGTGCGTCTGCGTTATCGAGCCAAGCGGGAGATGCGCTGAATCTCATCAACAAAGAGGTACACACGATTGAGGAGATGAACCAGCACATCGCAACGGCTGCGGAGCAACAAACGGTCACGGTCGGAGACATCAACCGCAATGTTGTCAGCCTGCGTGATATGGCGTCAGAAGTGTCGGTAGAGTCAAAACAAATGGCGTCATCAGGTCAAGAGTTGAACCGTGTCTCCAATGATCTACTGGCCATGATTCAGCGCTTCAAGCTGGCATAAACGTCTCTCAACACACAAGGCACGTCTTTCGACAACTGAGGTAAATCGCCAGCTCTGATGATAGAATCACGACCCATTATTTAGAGCAACATCCATCAGAGCTGCGCGATTCATTATGAGACACCTTAGAACTACTCTTCACCCCGATATTGATCACCTAGACGAAAAAACTGTGTTTAAGCGTAATGCTGCACGAGCCATTGTCATTAGTGGAGAGGATATCCTCTTACTCTATACCGCGCGTTACCACGATTACACTATCCCTGGTGGCGGCCTCGATCCCGATGAAGATGTCATCGCAGGCATGGTGCGCGAACTGCAAGAAGAAACCGGCGCGCAAAATATTCACGCCATCAAGCCATTCGGCCTATATGAAGAGTTTCGTCCTTGGTACAAAGATGACGCCGATGTGATGCACATGATCTCCTACTGCTACACCTGCAAGGTGGACAGAGAGCTCGGTGAGACGGCCTACGAAGATTATGAAATAAAAAACGGGATGAAACCTGTGTGGATGAATATCCACGATGCCATCGCTCACAACGAGAAAACCATGGAGCAAAGTGACAAAAAGGGCATGAGCATCGAGCGCGAAACCTTCTTGCTGCAACTGATCGCCAAAGAGATGCTGTGAGCGAACATGGGTTTCGTACAGCCCCCATGCTCGTTTGACATGATGGCACTATCTTAGTATCGAGCAATGATATCGCTGCGCTCAATTAATACGGTGCCATGACCAAAGATGAAATCGACGGTGCCACTGATTTGTGATTCGTCAAAATAGGCGCGCCCTGCACGAAAATATAATGTGTCTTGATAACTGTTAACGGAAACATCTCGAAATTGAGCCCGATCCCCTTGATGGGAAATAAGCAACGCCACCGCTTGAGTCCCATTCTGGCGGCCTGGATCGTCTTTTGCTTTCTTTTGGTTTTGTGGGAAATCAAAGCCATTTTCTATCATGAGGCTTCGAGCTTGAAAGTCAGCGGCATCGACACTGACCGTACGACTGCCAAAGGTGCCAAACTTCTTCCCGTTCTCATCCATCATACTGTTTGCTGTGACAATATGCAGGGCTGACGTCGCTCCGATTCCAAGAATTACCAATCTATTCACGCTGTAAATTCTTTTGTTTATTTCATTGAAAATAAATAGAAACACTGTTTTATTGTGATCTGATTCAGGTTTTTTGAATTGCCTTTACTAAGTGTTTTTATATTAATTTATAGGAGTTTAGTAAATATTATTTAAATCACATTTAGTAACGTAATTTATTAAAACATCGTTTCACTGATCACGTTTTGGTTAAATACCACTTTCAAACAAGGGTCTTTAAGGCGTAAGTTAAATTGAACTTAACGAGAACAAAACGGTGTTTCGAAATGAAAAATAAAATTATAACTTCTGCTATCCTACTCGCACTAACCAGTACAGCGGCGCATGCGGTCTCTATCAATATGCGTCACGAGTGGACGCCTAAATTTGAGGGCAAAGACCAAGTCCATAAAGACCGTATCGCGGTTTCCCATCGCCATGCGAATGGTGTCGGTTGGGAAGTGGAAACTAAGTGGCAAAGTGGTGACGGCTTCTTTGACTTCGACCAGTTTGTTGATGCGGGTAACCAAGCCAACATCAGCTACCGCTGGAAGCTTGATGGCCAATTTACTCTAACCCCTCAGTACAAATGGGAAACGGGCAGTAATAAACATGCCCACCAGTTTAACCTAACGTTGGGTTACAAAATTAACGACGATTGGTCGACATCTTTCCGTCATCGTTACCACTATGAGATCAAAAATGGTGGCGACGATAACTCACACTACAACCGTTGGACTGTGGGCCTAGGTTACAAAGGCATCGACAACTGGTCGCTGAGTGCATCGTCAGACTACACCTGGAAACAAGAGGGTGAAGATGTGTGGAAAGGTGACAGTGACGGATTTACTGAATTCAACTTCAAAGCAGAGTACAAAATGGGTGGCGGATGGTATCCGTTTGCTGAATTTGGTGTGACACCAGATAAGAAAGAGAACAGCTCTGAGAAAGATGCTTGGAAACCTCGTTACCGTATCGGCATGAAATACAGCTTCTAATCACCATCTTGACGATACCTAAAACCCTGTTGGTACTCCGGTGCCAATAGGGTTTAAATGAGGATACCCATTATGCAAAAAACGCCCATTGCTCTGTGTATCGCGGCGGCGATGTCTATCACTGGATGTGCGACCGATACGCAACAATCACAATCTCTCTCTCCTGATACGCTCACTTGGCAGGCCATTACGTTTGGTCAATCCACCGATTTAAACTTTGGTTCAACCATACTGCCGGAAAAAGTCGGCACCAATGAAGTGCTCGTTAATGGCCAACCGGCCACCGCAGGTGCTTTGGCGGACACCTTTACCATTGAAAGCCGTGGCGGCAAGCTCGCTAACTCTCATGAAGGTGTGACTTTTTACTACACCAAAATCCCAACCGATGTGAATTTCACCCTGTCTGCGACCATCACCTTGGATCAGCTTGGCCCTGAAACCGGTTCAAAACCCAACCGCCAAGAAGGGGCTGGGATCATGGTACGCGATATTATTGGTGAACCAAGATTGAATCCTCAACCTGAAGGTTTGGAAGAGTTTCCTTCGGCATCGAACATGGTGATGCATGCGCTGCGTGCAAACAAAAAAGCGACCAATGGTTTGGTGAACATCAACGCCAATTACCGTGAAGGTATCTACCAACCTTGGGGTACGGGCGGCAACCGTATGAGCCGTGATGAGTTCATTAAAGGCGTGCCATTTGGCTCAGATAAGCCCTACAAAATGTCGCTAACACGTACCGACAGCGGCTACCTTGTCACCTATGATGATGGCACAGTGCAGCAGAGCGAAGAGATCAAAGGTGCGAATGCCAATATTGTTCAAGTGCAAGATCCGAATTACCAATATATCGGTTTCTTTGCCTCTCGAAATGCAAAAATCACCGTCAGCGATGTGGATCTCACGCTAACTCCAGCCAACACAGTTGATGCGCCGTTGTACAAAGCCACATTAGAAGACGTGGTGCTGCAACAAGCGTCACCTGATCGCAGTGCGATTGATAACTATACCTTGCAGTCGCGTGCCAACTACTCGGGCACGTTCAGCGTGAGCCAAAACGGTCAGACCTTGGTCGATAACGTGGCGGTCAGTGCCGGTGAGTTTTTCAACTATGATGCCACGCTCAAGCACAACCAAGCGCAATTTACTGTGACTTATACCCCTGTCGAAGGGCCGGATCTGAGCGCGAAAAGCTACGTTCAATCGGTTGAAAAAGTCACGGTGAGCGATCCAATGAACCTCACCGTTAGCCCTAACAGCCAGCTTGATCTTGCAGCCGCAGTAGCGCTAGTGGCACCGGGTGGTACCATCACATTAGAGCCGGGTGTCTACCCAGGTTTGACGCTGCCAGTGTCTGTGAGTGGTACCCAAGATAAACCCAAGCATCTGATCGCAAAAGATGGCGTGACCTTTAGCGGCGATATTTTGCATGACGCCAGCTACTGGAATGTGAAGAATATCGAGGTGGCAGGTGCGCGCTATATCGTTCACGGCAGCCACAACCACTTTGATCGCATTGTGACGCACAGTGCACCTGACACAGGTTTCCAAATCACCTCACAGGCGAAGATTGGCCGTGCACTGTGGGCAAGCTACAACGTGGTGGAAAACAGCGAAAGCTACAACAACATGGATGAGTCACAAATCAATGCTGACGGTTTTGCTGCCAAAATGCGCATCGGTGACGGGAACACCTTTATCCGTTGTGTTGCCCATCACAACATCGATGATGGCTGGGATTTGTTCAACAAGGTTGAAGATGGTGCCAATGGCGTCGTGACTATTCTAGATTCTGTTGCGTACCAAAATGGACAAACGCTTGAAGTAGCAGGTAAAGGCGGTTCACGTGGTAATGGCTTTAAGCTCGGCGGTGAAGGTTTACCTGTGGCGCATATTGTGCGCAACAACTTAGCCTTCCACAACCACATGGACGGCTTTACCGATAACTTCAACCCGGGTGCATTGCAATTGGAAAATAACGTGTCTATCGACAACAAACGTTTCAATTTCCTCGTACGTAAGAGTCCATACACAGAGACAGTGAAGCAGGGTACCTTTACGGGTAACCAGTCATACCGCTTCTTTGTTGACAGTGACTACAGTGATGTGGTGAACGCGGATGTGAAGCAGAACAACTACCTGCTTGCGGATGGCATTACCGTCAATGACCAAGGTCAGGCGATAGAGTCGCAGCGTTTGGTGGAGCTGAAAAAAGCATCGAAAATTTCCGCTACCGAACCGGTTCCCGGTCAATCGGAAGCGATGCGCTTAAAAGCGTTGTTATCACAACCCTAACCACCGAAAGGCTTAGCAAACGCTAAGCCTTTTTTTATCGCTTTTTATGGAGTACAACACGATGAAAATCGCCTCACTTTTCATTCTTCCATGTACCATGTTGGCGCTACCCACATGGGCAGCGTGTTCACCTGACACCGATTCGACGCCAAGCTCTGTTGGTGCAACAGGCTGGGCGACTGGTGTGACGGGGGGATGCGGCGCGACACAAATCACCACAGTCACCAACCGTCAAGAGCTGATGGATGCACTCTACGAGGGTCAACCAAGCATCGCCGCAGAGGGTGTGTGGGTTGAGCCATCTCATCAGGCAAAAATCATTTACGTCAAAGGTTCCATCGATTTGAACAGTGATGCGACAGGTCAACCCATCGCACCTGAGCAGTATATGGCACGTTGTGACGCGCCATACGATAGCTACGACGATTTCTATGCCGCTTATTATCAGGCCTATCGTCCGCAAGAGTGGAACAAACAATCGCTTGTAAACGGTCGTCCGCCGGAGTTAACGGGTGAACTGGAAACTCTGCGTCAATGCTTTAGTCGCCAGCAAAACAACCATATCGTGCTGCGTGTCGGCTCGAATACATCACTGATTGGCGTTGGCACCGACGCGGAAATTTAGCATGGTCAGTTGCGATTAGGTCAACTGCGCTATGACAGAGAAAAGAATCAAGCCAAACCGTACAACTATCATGCGCAAAATATCGTGATCCGAAACCTTCGCTTTACCGATGCGTTTGATGATTTCCCTGGGTGGGGACCAAGAGATTCGTTTAAAGTCGACAAAAAAGAATTTGGTCAAGGAAATTGCAGTGAGACGTTTGTTGATGACAAGGTCAATCCAACCGGGTGCGCGCTGCGCGGAGGACGTTGGAACTCTGAGTACGACAACATCACAGTAGAAAACGCGTCTATGGTTTGGATTGATCACAACAGTTTTAGCAATGGTGAACGGACTGACGATCGCTTCCCACCCGTTGGGGACGCTCCATACAACGAAAAGACGCAAAAAGTGCAACACCACGACGCCTTGATCGATATCGTTGGCGCGTCAACCAAAGTGACGGTCTCGAACAACCACTTCAAGCATCACGATAAGGTTGGCTTGATTGGTTACAGCTCTAGCCAAAGCAACAAGAAGAAGTGTCTTAATGCGGGTTGGAGCGAAGCAAAGTGCGGCTCTTATTACTTCGCGCACAACAACTGGTTGAACGGTCAGCCCGTTGAGTTGAACGAGGTTGCCCACGCGAAGGCGAAAAAAGGCAAAAGCAATGCGCCGCTGATCTCGCTAGATCCGGCTCAAGAGGCGCGTTTTTGGCACCCAAGCCAACACTACGCCTATGATGTCAAAGCACCCGAAGAGTTGCTTAACATATTGAAAGATAAGGTTGGTGCGGGCAAGCTGAGTCAATAATTCAAACGGTATTGTCGCCAAACAAAAAAGCAGCCATCTGGAAGGAGGCTGCTGTTCTTCATTGCGTTTCTGACAGCGCGTCTATTACTGTGTCACTGAGGCCAAAAACTCACCAAAGCGTTGCCACGATTTTTCGTCGGCGTCTTTTCGATAGCGGTCGCTGTCAAACACGGTGAATGCGTGGGGCGCGCCGCTGTAGGTGATCATTTCATGGGGCACTTGGGTCGCTTCTAACTCGGTTGCGAGCGCGGCAAATTGATCCATGGTAATGGCTGTGTCCGCGGTACCATGCAGCACTAGGATAGGCGCTTTAGTTTGTTGATAGGATTGTCCTTCAGGCGTCGATAGGCCGCCGTGAAACGTCGCAAAACCCTTTGCTTGCATGCCTGCACGCGCCGATTCAAGAACTGCGGCTCCGCCAAAACAGTAACCCATGACCACCGCGTTGCTGACATCGCCCCCTAAGCTAGCGGCAAAGTCTAAACTGCCTTGCATCAAAGCACGCAATCTGTCTCTGTCTTTATAGAGCTCGCCAGTGTGTTGGCGACGATCTTCAATTTTCTCAGGCCGAATCCCTTTGCCGAACAAATCCGCAGCGAAGACGTTGTAGCCTTGCTCTGTCAACATCTGTGCCCGTTTCATTTCATAATCGGTCAACCCATCCCAGTCGTGCACCAGTAAGACTAACGGGGCATCGTCACCCGCTTTGGACCAGTAGCCCTCGTATTCACTACCATTTACATTGTAAATTTTACTTTCGCCTGCCAACGCGTTGACGCTCATCAGCGCGCTACTCAGCAGCGTTAACCCTAACCCGATTCTCTTTTTCATTGTTCACCTCCGTTGTTTCAACAAGCTTAGTACGTATCGAGTCAAAATACGTTATCGCTTGTCTTACGTAAGCGGCGCACAAAGAGCGCAAATCGAAGCCATGTTTTTATAGGGGAGGATTAGGACGGCGTCGACACCTCATCCACCAAGTACAGAATCGATTGATACGGGATGCCACTGTGATGGGACAATCCTATTTCGCAGGTGCGACTGTTACTAAATCCGCGGCGACACCCATCGGGAACTTGCGCTTTGAGTGATTCGAGTGCTGCTTGGTTGAGCTCCGGTGTGGTGAAGCCTTTGTCGCCCGCCCAGCCACAACAGGCGATGTGCTCAGGTAGCACGACGTCGGTGGCGCACGCCTTGGCGAGCGCGAGCATGTCGGCTTCCAATCCCATGCGTCTTGCGCTACAGGTGACATGCAACATCACGGTTTCTTGTTTGGGCGTCAACGTTAAGTGTGGCAGCAAGTAACGATGAACGAAACCCGTCGGCTCGACGATGGTCAGCGGCTGGGTAAAGTGCTCAATGCTGCGCTTCGCGCACGGGCTGGTGTCCATCAAAATAGGGTACTCCCCTTGGTAACTGGCGGCGTAGAGCGCTTTTTCCAGTTGTAGGGATTTTTGCTTGGCGAGATCCGTCATTCCTTTGCTGTCATAGGGCATACCACAGCAGAGGTTGTCGAGATGGTCTGGAATGATCACTTCAAAGCCTGCTTTTTTGATCAGCGAGAGCGTGACTTGAGTCAAGCTGCGCGAGTCTGGGTTATCCGCTTGCTGGCCCATAGTTCTTGAAGCACATGAGGGCAGATAGACCACTTTTTTATCGGATTTGACCAAGAGTTCCATCGCCTTATCGACGCGGTGGCGGTTTGGGGTGGGAATTTCTGCTAACCATTGTGGCGTTTTTCCTTTGGTGATTCGGCGAATTTGGCTCATGACCGCCGCCATATTGTTAGGGCGTAGCAGGGCAGAGGCGATACGGTTTGCTCCTAGCGCGGCGCGGGTTAACGTGGTCGTAGTGGCGAAGTGATCCCCTGTCCAACGTGCAATTGGCGTGAAGGATTGATACTTAGCACTGCGCAGTTGCTTGACCAGATCACCCGTGTTGATGCCCACCGGGCAGCGATCGGCGCACAATCCGGTGGCGGCGCACGTATCCAAACCTTGATGCTCAAACACCTGCTCTAGTTCATGCGCGCTAGGCAGTTGATGGCGTTTGCGGTGCTGGATCTCACGATACAACACAATCCGCTGGCGAGGTGAAAGCGTTAAGGTGCGCGATGGGCAGACCGGCTCACAGAAGCCGCATTCAATGCAACGATCGACAATCGGATCCGCCGCAGGCATCGGCTTCAAATCCTCAAGGTGCGCGTTGGGGTTGTCGTTGATGATGACACCCGGGTTGAGCAGTCCTTCTGGGTCAAACAAGCGCTTAATTTGCTGCATTAATTGGTAGCCTTCCTGACCCCATTCGAGCTCGACATAAGGGGCCATATTGCGTCCTGTGCCATGCTCTGCTTTAAGTGAGCCTTGGTATTTCACCGCGACCAACTCGGCAACCTCATCCATAAACGCACCATAGCGGGCGATCTCTTCTTGGCTATCAAACCCTTGGGTAAAAACAAAATGGAGGTTGCCTTCCAGCGCATGGCCGAAAATGATCGCCTCATCGTAGTGGTAGCGATCGAACAGTTGCTGCAAATCGCGCACACCGTGAGCCAAATGCTCAACGGGAAAAGCGACATCCTCGATGATAACGGTGGTGCCGACTTCACGAACGGCGCCGACCGCAGGAAACATGCCTTTTCGAATGCCCCACAGCGTGGCGACGGTGTTCGCATCGCGGGTAAAATCGACCGATTCGATAATCGCGTAATCGGTCAGAGCCTCCATCACACGCGCACATTGCGCCTCGAGCTGATCAGCACTTTCCGCGTGGGTTTCAACCAACAGCGCGGCTGCATCCGTGGTCAGTGTCGACATAAAGTCGGGCATACCCGGTTTATCGGCGACGGATTTCAGCGCGCGACCATCCATCAGTTCGACGGCGGCAACGGGCGATTGGGAGAGAGTCGTGACGGCGCGACTGGCGGTCTCGATATCAGCAAACACCAGTAACGACGAGGCTTTGAACGGGTGATCGGCCACGGTGTGGTAAGTGATGTCTGCGATAAAGCCTAAGGTGCCTTCTGAGCCAATCATCAGATGTTCGAGCACTTCAATCGGATCATCAAAATCGACCAGTGCGTTAAGGGCGTAGCCTGTGGTGTTTTTTAGGCGATATTTGTGACGAATGCGTTCGGTGAGTGTGGGGTTAGCGCGCGTTTTTGCCACCAGTTGGGTTAAGCCGTCAATGATGTCAGGGCGCTGGCGTTTAAATGCCTCGACACTGGCTGGGTCAGCACTATTGAGCACGGTGCCATCGCTTAAAACCAGTGTCAGGCTATCGATGGTGCGATAGGAGTTTTGCGCCGTACCACAACACATTCCACTGGCGTTATTCGCTGCGATGCCGCCAATTTTACAGGTGTTGATTGAGGCGGGATCGGGGCCAATTTTACGCTGATAGGGCGCAAGGTAACGGTTGGCGTCAGCGCCAATCACACCGGGTTGCAGGCGGATTTTTTCGCCATTTTCGATAACCTCATGGCCGCGCCAGTGATCGGTCAAGGTGATCAACACCGAATCCGACACCGATTGGCCTGAAAGGCTGGTGCCTGCGGCGCGAAAGGTAAAGGGCACCGCAAACTCGCGGCAGGTGCGGATCACCCAAATCACTTCATCGAGGTTGGACAACTTGACCACTAGTTTTGGAATCAAGCGATAGAAACTGGCATCGGTGCCATACGCAAGGCGCTTGGCGTCATCGGTGATCAGTCTATCCTTATCAAGGCGCTGGCTCAGCGTCTCAATCAAGGCCGAGTAAGGATGAGAGTTCAACGTATTGGGCATATCCGCTTCCTGCTGTGTAGAGTGGGGCTATCATGGCCTAACCACTTGTTTTTATTATGTCGTTTGGTGCCTGTCTTGCTGCACGGTTTGCTGATTATATTTGGCTCAGCGCATCGAGATTGAGATCCGCAAGTGATTTTGCGCCAGTCAGCGTCATCGCGACGCGCATTTCACTTTCATACAGGCTCAGTAAGTGTTCAACCCCGGCTTGACCTTGCGCGGCCAAGGCATAAATAAATGAGCGACCGAGCAGGGTGCAATCGGCGCCAAGGGCGATCATTCTGACGACATCAAGGCCGCTGCGAATGCCCGAATCGACCATGATCTTCACCTCACCTTTGACGGCGTCGGCGATAGCGGGGAGGGCTTTGGCACTGGAGAGGACGCCGTCGAGTTGGCGTCCGCCGTGGTTTGACACCACAATGCCATCGGCGCCAAATTTCACCGCGTCTTTGGCATCCTCAGGATCTAAAATGCCTTTAATAATCATTGGGCCTTGCCAAAATTCACGAATCCACTCGAGATCTTTCCAACTGATGGAGGGATCAAAATTAGCCCCCAACCAGCCAATGTAATCCTCTAACTGAGTCGGTTCGCCGCGATAAGCTGAAATATTGCCCAGGTCATGCGGTTTACCGTTGAGACCTACATCCCACGCCCACTTTGGGTGACACGCCGCTTGCCAGACTCGCTTTAGCGCGGCGTAATCACCACTCATACCTGAATGGCGGTCACGGTATCGCGCACCGGGTACGGGCATATCGACAGTAAAGACCAAGGTGGTGACGCCGGCCGCTTTGGCCCGCTCAAGAGCGTGTTTCATAAAGCCGCGATCTTTGAGCACATAGAGTTGAAACCACATCGGGCGCGCCATCACAGGGGCCACTTCCTCAATTGGGCAGACAGACACCGTCGAGAGCGTAAACGGGATGCCTTTGTTGTCAGCGGCGCGCGCCGCTTGCACCTCGCCGCGCCGAGCGTACATACCGGTGAGCCCGACGGGGGCTAGAGCAATAGGCATAGAGAGGGTGTCGCCAAACAGATCGCAAGAGAGTGACAGATCTTCCATGTTGCGCAGTACCCGCTGCTTAAGCGCAATGGCCTGTAAATCCTCGCAGTTGCGGCGCAGTGTATGCTCCTGATTTGCGCCGCCATCAATATAGTGAAACAGAAAGGGAGGCAAGGCACGTTGAGCGGCCGCGCGATAGTCGGTAGGGGCGGAAATGATCATGGCGATGTCCTTACGGCGTTACATTGTGATTGAATTGTTTCTTAATTGTGAACTTATCGCTTTCCTTTTTCTGGGTATAGGGAAATAATGAAAATGATTAATTCCAAAAATGACATAATACGATGCGCGCAGACGATCTTATTCTCTTCTCCCAAGTGGTGGAACTGGGCAGTTTCAGCAAGGTAGCAGAGCAAAATAACCTGACAAATTCGGTAGTTAGCAAAAGAATTGCGAGATTGGAGCACGATCTCGGCGTGCAGCTTTTATATCGTACAACGCGAAAATTGACCCTGACAGAAGCGGGCAAAGCACTGACGCAAGGTGCGAAAAGTGTGAAGCAAGCCGCGCAAGAAGCGCTCGATACGGTGTCAGGGTATGGCGAGAGTATATCGGGTCACATTCGCATGTCGGTGCCGACCATCTCGGGCGATTTGATCTTGGCTGATGCGGTGGCGGAGTTTTGCAATCTTCACCCCGGTTTAACGGTCGATATGTCACTGGATAACAAGTTTGTCGATTTGCTGGAAGGGGGTTTTGACTTAGTGATCCGCACCGGTTACCTGGAAGACTCGAGCCTGATCGCGCGTCATATTTTAGACTCGCAGTGGGTGGTGTGCGCGTCCCCTTCCTATATTGCCAAACAAGGCAAGCCGATTGAGCCTCGCGATCTGTTGCAGCACAACTGCCTGCAATACGCCTATCAAACCACGGGCGCCAGTGAGTGGGAGTTCAAGGGCAAGCAGAGCCACTACTTCGTTAAAGTCTCCGGCAGTTTTTCCACCGATAACGCCACTGCTCTACGCAAAGCGGCGCTCGGTGGTCACGGCATTGCCTATGTACCGCGCTGCTTGGTTTACCATGATTTGCGCAGCGGTCAGCTGGTTGATCTCTTCCCAGAACAAGTCGCTAAGCGGCTCGGCATTTACGCCGTCTATCCTTTTACTCGCCAGCCGCCCAACAAGGTCAAGCTGTTGATTGAGCACATCCGCACCCGATATCTGGCGATTTCGCACTATTTTTGAGTCCGCTCTCTATTCGAGCACCGATGCCTGTTTAAGCTGATGAATATCCGATTTCAAATCGCTGATGATCCCTTGGTAACTGCTCATTTGGCTGTCGGTTTGCTTCACCTCAGCATCATAAAAATGGGGGTACTCTTTTTCTAGGCTTTGGAAAGCCATCGTGGTGATCGCGAGCTGCGCCATCAAGTAGGCATCATGCGTCGTCGATTCCGCAATCAAGCTATCGAGTTCATCGCGTGTTAGGGCGAGTTCGTTTTGCAACTGCATGAAGGTGCGTTCACTTTCTGGGGTCAATGTGTGTTGATCATCGTCTAGTTGCGTTAATGTCGCGTTATGGGTGAGCAGAGTGAGTAGTTTCGCGACCGATTGAGAGAACTGTTTGGGCTCGCTAAGCATGCCGGATTGATAGGCTTGGCACAGCGCAAAGGAGGCATCTCGATAGAGCTGAATGCTTTGCGAGCGTTTGTATTGATGAGAAACCCCAGCGGAGTAAGCACGGAGCGACTCGATCTTCAGTTCATTGGAGTCGGACTCAAAGGCGGTGTTGACCATCAGTGCGAGCGCTTGCTGATTGACCGCGCTGGTATCACCAGCGTGGATAATGCAGGTGCGATAACGTTCTTGCTCAGCCATGATCGCGTCTTCGTTTTTCCACAGCGAAGTTAAAATAGAGCTGGTGGTGCTGTTGGAGCTGCACCCTGTTAATAGGACGCTGCCAAGTAGCAGCAGGGCGGTGCGAACGGAGCGAATCTCTATGATGGAGTCTAGGGTGACAGGCAATGTCGATGTCGTATATTTCATGCTATTTGTTCCTTAATCAAACGTGTTCCTTAATTAAATATCTTCCTCAATTAAAAGAAGTAACCTAACCCGATCCCGTACGTCACTTGTACATCGTCCCCTTGTTGAGCGGTGATAGTGCTGTGTTTGGCATCGTTAGTGAGTTGCTGCAGATAGGCGCCTGCACCCAGTGCCCAGTGGCGATTGAGGCGATGGACTACT
>NZ_JCBDGX010000068.1:0-22258 GCF_059834345.1 Vibrio sp. R11-SG3-ISO3-SZ | reverse complement strand
ACCACCCTTGTATGTTTGATGTTCTAACTTAGCCCCGTTATCCGGGGTGAGGACAGTGCCTGGTGGGTAGTTTGACTGGGGCGGTCTCCTCCCAAAGAGTAACGGAGGAGCACGAAGGTGGGCTAATCACGGTTGGACATCGTGAGGTTAGTGCAATGGCATAAGCCCGCTTGACTGCGAGAATGACAATTCGAGCAGGTGCGAAAGCAGGTCATAGTGATCCGGTGGTTCTGAATGGAAGGGCCATCGCTCAACGGATAAAAGGTACTCCGGGGATAACAGGCTGATACCGCCCAAGAGTTCATATCGACGGCGGTGTTTGGCACCTCGATGTCGGCTCATCACATCCTGGGGCTGAAGTCGGTCCCAAGGGTATGGCTGTTCGCCATTTAAAGTGGTACGCGAGCTGGGTTTAGAACGTCGTGAGACAGTTCGGTCCCTATCTGCCGTGGGCGTTGGAAGATTGAAGGGGGCTGCTCCTAGTACGAGAGGACCGGAGTGGACGAACCTCTGGTGTTCGGGTTGTGATCGCCAGATCGCATTGCCCGGTAGCTAAGTTCGGAATCGATAACCGCTGAAAGCATCTAAGCGGGAAGCGAGCCCTGAGATGAGTCTTCCCTGGCACTTTAAGTGCCCTTAAGGGTTGTTCGAGACTAGAACGTTGATAGGCAGGGTGTGTAAGCGCTGTGAGGCGTTGAGCTAACCTGTACTAATTGCCCGTGAGGCTTAACCATACAACACCCAAAGGGTTTTGATGGACTCAATGAAGAACATTGAATGTGTAAGAACTGAAAACAGCTTTCCGAATTAAAGAATTTGCTTGGCGACCATAGCGATTTGGACCCACCTGATTCCATGCCGAACTCAGAAGTGAAACGAATTAGCGCCGATGGTAGTGTGGGGTTTCCCCATGTGAGAGTAGGACATCGCCAGGCTTCAAATTATGGACACTTGCTTAGGCGAGTGATACCACTGCGGAGTGGTAGTTCAGTTGGTTAGAATACCGGCCTGTCACGCCGGGGGTCGCGGGTTCGAGTCCCGTCCACTCCGCCACTTATTAGAAAGCCTAGTCGAAAGACTGGGCTTTTTTACGTTTAACGCTCCCGAAAGTGCTGTGCACTTTTTCGAGGGCAGGGTGTCTGTCTGCTCGACGGCTTTTATACAGACAAGAAAAAGCCAGCACGTTGGCTGGCTTCGAAGAGAGAGCAAGGCGAGATTACAGAATAATGTCTCGCACTTCAGGGTCTTTGCGTTCTAGGTAGTGTGTCGATTTCATGCGACGAATGGTGCGGCAACGTCCACGGATTATCTAGCACCCGCTGCTCGTGGTTTTCTCACACGTGCACCTTCCTCCATCAAACTTGATGTCGTTGCTCAAATCGTGTCGGATACTAGCGTGAATAAAGGGCAAGCCTTTGGTCTACGATAGGCTTTCAGTATCGCGTTTACCTTGTGGCCAATAGTCCCTTGTCACTATTCAGTAACCATGCTTTAAACGCTTTCTTAAGGACAAAAAAACTGGCCGTGTTGGCCAGTTTTGGTATTGGGCTAATGACCCGCTATATTCACGGTAGAACCTAGGACTGGATAATACTCAGCGCCTTTTTCGATACTTCCTGCGCAGCCTTGTTGAGGTTTTGTTTCTCCAGTACATCTGCCAAGTATGCATAGTCGGAAACGTTAGAGCGGACAGATAAGGCTTTCTCAAGATGTTGCTGCGCTTCTTGCCACTGTTCGTTTCTCATTTGCAATTGCGCTAAAGCGCTGTGTGCTTCGGCGTTATTGGCGTCTTTACGCACCATTTCCTCTAGCAGTAGTTTGCTTGGGTGGGTGTCGGACAATTTCATCTCTGGTAGCAAGGTGATCAGTGTGGAGTTCGGGTGCTTTTTCACTGTTTCTTTAATGACGGTGAAGGCTTCGTGATCGGCGTTGCGCGCAATCAATTGTTTCACAAAACACTCTACTAGATGGGCGTCTTGCTTGAGCTTTCTCGGTAGGCTGTTCCAGTGACCAATTAGGCCTTCACTTCCTTTGTTTTCGGCGACATCAGCCAATAAGCCGCATTGCGCTCTTTGGATCAAGGTTTGTTGATCTTGTTCGCTAATCAAGCCAAGTTTGCCTAGCTGGGGCGTCAGATCAATCAGTGGCTGCCACTGTTTCAGTTCTACATAGACTTGCTTAAGTAGGTTAACGATCACCACGTTGTTGGGATGCTGGCCCTTAAGAAGATGTAAGGTTTCCAGTGCGCCAGCGTAGTTGGCCTCTCTCACCTGCTGCTTGGCACGTGTTAGCTCCACCGCTAAGCTAGAACCAGGCTGTTTACCTGCGAGCTCAAGGTAGTGATCGGCCTTTTTGTTGTCTCCGAGACCTATCGCCGCTTCTGAGGCAATAAGGTAACAAACCACAGGCATATCATGATAGTTTGCCCAGCGCGTGACCTTTTTTTCTGCGGTTTTAAAGTCGCCCTCAATCAGTTTAATTAAGCCTTCATTCGTCAATCTGCGAGAGTGGCGCATTTTACGTACGCTAAAGTAATTCCAAGTGGCAGAACTGGCATAGAGCATTTTCTTAACGAGGTACTCAAGAGCAAAGAGGGCGGCCAACGTCGCAATTAAGAAAATCACTAAGGTGGTGACGCTCATTTCAATCGTGGTGTTGGCGATAGAGACTAGGACATAACCTTGTTGCCCCGAGTATTGAGTGCCGACAAACAGCCCCGCACCTAAGATGACAAAGAGGAAAATCAGTCTAAACATTATTTCTCCTCCGTAATCAATGTGGTGACTTCGCGGCGTAGGCGATCGCGAATAACGTCAGACAGCACTTCTTGTGTGTCGAGTTTTACCGGGTAATCGACTTGGATGGTTTGTTGGCCTAGCATGCCTAGGGCTTGATTGAACTCACGAACATTATTGGCATCTTGGTTGAAGAACGCTTGAGACCAGTCACCTGCGGTGGCAAGCGCTGTGGTGTAGATCTCTTGTTGCTCGACATATACCGCTTTGATGGCGGTTTCTAGCTTCGCTTTAATGTTTTCTTTGAGATAGAAATGCTGCTCGGGAGAGAGCAGTGGGATGACATTGCCATCACGAGTTCGGAACGTAATAAAGTTCTCTGAGAACTCTTGTAACGAGGTCATCAGGTTGTCTTTCCAATCTGCCACGTCTTGCGAGACTTGACGAGCTTCCACCGCTTGCGCCTCTGGAAGAATGGCATTGGCGAGCGGTAAGCTATCGACTTGTTGCTGAAGAGCGGTAAGTCTTAGCACCAAGCCTTCTCGATCTACAAGGGGGACCCCTTTGAGTTTGGTGATGTCATTCGCCATGGATTTGCGCAGAGGTACAAGACTTGGGTCATTCAGTGCTGCGATGCGCTGGTCTGCACTTTCCATTAGTTTGGTGGCGCTGACCGCGTCGTGTTCTAAAAACAGTTTTCGTCCAGCGAGCTTGACGAGGTAGTCAGCCTCAGCCAGTAACCAATCATTGGGGCGACGGCCTTTTACGTCTGCCATGGCGAGCTGTAAGCTCTCGATGCTTTTTTGCTGCTGCTCTAGAACGGTATCTGCGCGATGGCTAAGCTCAGTGGCCTTCGATAAGATTTGCTGTTGGTTCTGATCCAACTGAGCCTGCATGGCCTGTTTGGCTTGATTGAGCTCTGATTGCAGCGCAGCGATTTGCGCTTGCTGCTGCTGATTCTTCTCTTGGATGTAAAAGGTGAGTCCGCCCCCAATCAGCACAGCCATAACGATGGCGATCGTAGCTAGCTTCACTCCGCGTTTGCCTTGTTTTTCTTCAAGCTCCCCACTTTGAGGCTTGCTATCGACTGGCGCTGTGTCGTCCGGGCTTGGCTCTGATGCGCTTTCAGGTGAAGTCACATCTTGAGATTCAGTGTCCACCGCGCTGTTTTCCTCGGTCATCGCTGCTTGGTTTGGCGCGGTTTTGTTTTCTTCGGGTTCAACATGTCCATTGTTTTTTTTACTTGTCATTATGTTTTGTCCTGTTGTTTTGGCTGGAGAGCGGCCAGTAAGTCCGAATTAGAGGCACTAGGGGTCGTGATGACATCGACAAAGCCCCATTGGTGTGCGTCTAGAGCGATACGCTCACTAGGAACGTATAGCGTTAATCCAAATAGCCAGGCTTGATAGCGCTTGCCGATTTGCGAGACAAGGTGTTCAAGCTGACCCGAGCTAGTAACGACTAGCTGATCAATGTGCTTATTTTGCCAGAGTGGGACGAGCAAATCTGAGCACAAAGCAATGTTTTCACGACGATAGACTTCTCGATACTCCACTAAGGCCCCTCGTGCCTGCAAGGTATCGAAAATCAAATCTCGGCCACCGTTTCCGCGTAGGATGACAATACGCCTATTGGTGACGTCATGAAGGGGTTCAAGCGCAAGTAGATGCTCGCTATCGCCCACTTGAGGATAGTCTACGTTTTGTTGCGTTTTTGTGCTTAAGATCTGTGCAGTTTTTTGACCAACGGCAATGTATCGCGCTGAATGTGGCCAGTGTTGCTGATGTTGGCGAAGGGTTTGATCGGTAAAGTGCACCGCATGTTGGCTCACGGCAATAATGAGGTCGGCGCGATGTAACGCATGTGCGATATCGCTAAGTTGTCTCCCCGGGTGAAGCGAGATGAGCGGTTGATGCTCACTCGCGACACCGAGGTGTTGCAATTGATGGCAGAGCGATTGGCCTTGCTGACCTGGCCGTGTCACCAATACTGCCATGGCATTACTCTTGTTCTGCGTATAGCTTAGTTAAAATGGTTTTGGCGCCATTATCGAGCAGTTGATTGGCCAGTGTGACTCCCAGTTGCTCCGCTTCGCTTCGAGGACCGCTGATCTCACCACGAACGATGGTGGATCCATCCGGTTCACCGACTAAGGCTCTAAGCCAGATTTGATCGCCATCCAGCAGTGCATAACTGCCGATAGGAACTTGGCAGCCTCCCTCAAGGGTGAGGTTCATGGCGCGTTCACACAACACGCGGTCGACCGTGTCTGGGTGATTGAGAGGCTCAAGTAACGCGATTAAACGCTCGTCATCAAGGCGACATTCGATGCCGACGGCACCTTGTCCAACCGCGGGTAGGGATTGCTCTGGCTCGATGTAACTCTGAATGCGCTCTTCAAGCTTGAGTCGTTTTAAGCCAGCCGCGGCCAAAATGATCGCATCGTACTCACCTGCATCGAGCTTAGAGAGTCGGGTGCCGACGTTGCCGCGTAGCTCTTTGATCACCAAATCGGGCCGATACTCTTTTATCTGACACTGACGACGCAAACTGCATGTGCCGACGACTGCGCCTTGTCGTAAATCGTCGATGTTGCTGTACTGATTCGAAACAAAGGCATCGCGCGGGTCTTCGCGCTCACAGATGGTGACGAGACCTAAGCCTTGGGGGAACTCCACCGGCACGTCTTTCATTGAGTGCACGGCGAGGTCCGCGCGACCTTCAAGCATCGCCACCTCTAGTTCTTTCACAAACAGCCCTTTTCCGCCGACTTTGGCGAGCGGTGTGTCTAAAATAATGTCGCCTTTCGTGACCATAGTCACCAGCTCGACTTCTAGACCAGGGTGAGCGGCTTGAAGGGCGTCTTTCACATAATGAGCTTGCCAAAGAGCAAGGGGGCTTTTGCGCGTTGCAATACGGATCGGAGTCGTTTGAGTCATGATAGAAACAGATAAACCAAATGATGGCTCCATCGTATCACTCTGAGATAAAAATGCTCAATGCAATATGAGTCCTAAGCGGCAATCCTCAATCCGTAGCAAAAAATCATCAAAAAAGTGTGATTGCAATCTCGTTTATGAGCTGCGCTATTGTTACTCATCACGTATCCGGACCACACTGTAGCGCGTAATAAAAAGAGAACGACTCGTCAGTCAAGAGACACAAAATAGTGTTGAATCGATCGTACAATTCTTTACCAGCCCAAAGAAAAGTGTTAAATTGATCACGTTTTGATAGTGCTTTAGAATAATTATTAAACACAGCACGCTGTAGATAATTAACCAAGGAACATCCCTTGCTGGCTTACACCCAATCGCTAATCCATAGACTTGATGATCTCAATCAGCAACGCATTGAACGTGCGTTAGCTCTTATGGATGCGCAGGCCCAGCATGTTTTCCATCTGATTCCTACTCTTCTGCACTACAACCATCCTTTAATTCCCGGCTACTACGCATCCAAAGTCCCCTACGGTATTCGCAATTTTGAATTGAGTGAACCTCAAAGTCAGTTTGTGTCGGACACCGAGCTCACGATCGGTCAACCGCTCGCCACCGCAGACAACCCAATGATTTTGGGGCTGTATACTATGGGCAGCACCTCTTCAATTGGCCAGAGTACCTCCAGTGATTTAGACATTTGGGTGTGCGTGTCCTCGAAGATGAGTGCTGACGAACGAGACAGCTTGACCAACAAATGTCTCTTGATCACCGAGTGGGCGCTGAGCCGTGGCGTTGAAGCCAACTTCTTCTTGATGGACGAAAGCCGTTTTCGCAGCAATAAGTGTGAAGAGATGACCGGGGATAACTGCGGGTCATCGCAGCACCTGTTGTTACTCGATGAGTTTTATCGCAGTGCGGTACGTTTAGCTGGCCAAAGGCTGCTGTGGCAAATCGTGCCACCAGAAATGGAAGAGTGTTACGACGAGTACGTGACGCATCTCTGTAGCCAGAATGTGATTAACTGCTCGGAGTGGATTGATTTTGGTAAATTGAACCGTATCCCGGCAGAAGAGTACTTTGGCTCAAACCTATGGCAACTCTATAAGAGCATCGATTCGCCCTACAAATCGGTATTGAAAGCGATTTTGCTTGAGGCGTACTCGTGGGAGTATCCGCACACCCAGCTGTTGAGCCTTGATACCAAACGCCGCTTCTTCGCGCACAAGCCCGATCTCTATGGGATGGACGCGTACTATTTGATGCTTGAGAAAGTGACGCGCTATTTAGAGCGTATCGGTGATCACACCCGCTTGGATTTGGTGCGTCGTTGTTTCTATCTCAAAACCCATGAAAAACTCTCTCGCCAGCCTGGCGCAGGTTCGGTGGCTTGGCGCCGTGAAGCGCTGTCTGACATGATCCAAAAATGGGACTGGTCACCGAGTGTGATCGCTGAATTGGATGATCGCCGCAACTGGAAAGTCGAGCAAGTGAAAGTGGTACACCACGCCTTGTTAGATGCTTTGATGCAGAGTTACCGAAACCTGATCCAATTTGCACGTCGTAACGACATCACCTCCGCGATTAGCCCACAAGATATCAGTATCTTGGCGCGCAAGTTGTACGCTGCGTTTGAGGTGTTGCCGGGTAAGGTGACGCTGCTGAATCCGCAAATTTCTCCGGATCTGCATGAACCTGATTTGAGCTTTATTGAGGTACGTCCGGGCAGAACGAACAAAGCGGGATGGTACTTGTATAAACAGCCGTTAGAGGCAGAGAAAATCATCGGTCGTGCGCCACTTGAGCACAACGAATACTTGAGTAAATTGGTGGCTTGGTCCTTCTTTAACGGTTTGATCACGGAATCCACCCGTTTGCACTCTGTGATTCGTGATGCCGATTTGGACATCGATAAGTTCTACCAAATGGTCAGCGATCTACGCAATACCTTCTCACTGCGCAAGCGTCGCCCTACGATGCAGGCGTTGGCGAGTCCGTGTGAGATCAGCCAGTTGGCCATGTTCATCAACTTTGAAAGTGACCCGACCTCAGAGCTGAGCGGCCGTGCGCTGAAGTTGGATCAAAAGAGCACAGACATCTTTAGCTTTGGCCCTGACCAAACCTGTCTTGTGGGTAGCGTGGACTTGGTCTATCGCAACTCATGGCATGAAGTGCGTACCTTGCACTTCAAAGGGGAGACCGCTATGTTGGATGCGCTCAAAACGGTACTTGGTAAGATGCACCAAGATGCGTTGCCACCGGAGTCGGTGGATGTGTTCTGCTACAGCAAGAACTTGCGCGGTGTGATGCGCAACATGGTCTACCAGTTATTGGCCGAATGCATTGATTTGCGTTTGAAGCCGGTTGAGCAAGAAAAACGTCGTCGTTTCAAAGCGCTTAAGATTGGTCAACAGACCTATGGTTTGTTCTTCGAACGCCGTGGGGTGTCGGTGCAAATGCTGGAAAACTCAGTCGATTTCTATCGCAGCATTTCAACCAACAAACTGAAAGGCTCGCCCTTGTTGATGCTCGATAAAGAGCAAGATTATCAAATGCCAGAGGTCATTGATGGTTTTGCCAGTGAAGGTTTGATTCAGTTCTTCTTTGAAGACACAGACAAAGGCTTCAACATCTATGTGCTGGATGAGTCAAACCAAGTTGAGGTGTATCACCAATTTAGCGGTGAAAAAGATGAGATGATCGCGAGCGTCAATGGCTTCTACTCATCCGTCAAAACCGAAAGCGAATTGGCGTCTAAATTCATTAACTTCAATTTGCCGCAGTATTATCAAATCGTGCATCCTGAAGAGGGCGACTCTTACATCGTCCCTTATCGCAATGATGGCTCAAACTACTCCAAGCCAAGCCGAGTTGTGAATGCTTGAACCCGCAAAGTAAAGAGATAAAAAAAGAGCACCGCGTGCTCTTTTTTTGATTCTGAATGGGTTAAACCCAGTCAATCTCTTCATTGGCGTGCTTTTCACACTCTTCTTTGACCATGGCGATCAACTCTTTGCCAGTTTTTGAGCAGATCCACTGCTGCTCGACCAAGGAGAAATGGAAACCTCCGGATTTCGATGCGAGCCAGATTTCTTTCATCGGCTCTTGTCGGTTAATGATGATCTGGCTGCGATCGTCAAATTCCAGTGTCATCACGTTACCTGTGACCTCGTAGTCGATGTCCGCGCCTGAGTCATCAATCATTTCTTCAATGATTTGCATTTGAACATCCACCAACTGATGAAATTCAGTCTCGTTCATCCTATCTATCCTATTGCTTTTCTTGGTTGTGGTGCGATTATAGGGGGCATTGAACAAATAATCACGATAGAACCCATGAAAAAATCAATCCTTGCTCTGTTTCTTCTTTCAGTGTTAGGTCTGGCAGGATGTGGTCAGACGGGCGGTTTGTACATGCCAGAAGAGACGCAAACGAACGAGCAATCCTCCTAATCGCCACGCGTCCATCGCCATTAACGGTGTTCATCGCAATTAAAACGACTATTTAAGGGAAAGTACTTTGGATTACTTCAATTATCAGGACGATGGCCAGCTCTGGGCCGAAAACGTACCGCTTAGTGATGTGGCTGAGCAGTTTGGTACGCCACTTTATGTCTACTCTCGAGCGACGTTAGAGCGCCATTGGAATGCCTTCGACAAATCGGTGGGTGAGCACCCTCATTTAGTGTGTTACGCCGTGAAAGCGAACTCCAACCTTGGGGTATTGAATACGTTGGCGCGTCTAGGGTCGGGTTTTGATATTGTTTCTGGTGGAGAATTGGAGCGCGTGATTGCTGCCGGTGGCGATCCGAGCAAGGTGGTCTTTTCTGGTGTGGGCAAAACGGCACAAGAGATGAAACGCGCACTTGAGCTTGGCATTAAGTGTTTTAACGTTGAATCTGAGCCGGAACTTGAGCGCTTGAACCAAGTCGCCGCAGAGATGGGGGTGAAAGCGCCTATTTCACTGCGCATTAACCCGGATGTGGATGCGAATACCCACCCTTACATTTCAACAGGTCTGCGTGACAACAAGTTTGGTATTGCATTTGAACGCGCCCCGGATGTCTACAAGTTTGCGCAAAGCTTGAGCAACTTGGAGATCAAAGGCATCGATTGTCACATTGGCTCACAGCTGACAGACATCGACCCATTTATCGACGCGACCGATCGCCTACTGGCATTGATCGATGACTTAAAAGCGCAAGGCATCAACATTGCTCACCTCGATGTCGGTGGTGGTTTAGGGGTCGTCTACCGTGATGAGTTACCACCGCAGCCTTCGGACTACGCCAAAGCGCTACTAGGTCGCTTGGACAATCATCAAGATTTGGAGCTGATTTTTGAGCCAGGTCGTGCGATTGCCGCGAACGCGGGTGTCTTGCTTACCAAGGTCGAGTTTTTGAAGCACACGGAGCACAAAAACTTTGCCATTATCGATGCGGCGATGAACGATTTGATGCGCCCTGCGCTATACCAAGCGTGGCAAAATATCGTTCCAGTGAAACCTCGCGAAGGGGAAGCGGTGACCTACGATTTGGTCGGACCTATCTGTGAAACCGGTGATTTCTTAGGTAAAGATCGCGCCTTGGTACTGAAAGAAAACGACCTGCTTGCGGTGCGCTCTGCCGGTGCATATGGCTTTGTGATGTCATCCAACTACAACACTCGCGCTCGTGTGGCGGAAGTGATGGTTGATG
This sequence comes from Vibrio sp. R11-SG3-ISO3-SZ, assembly GCF_059834345.1. NCBI lineage: Bacteria > Pseudomonadati > Pseudomonadota > Gammaproteobacteria > Vibrionales > Vibrionaceae > Vibrio > Vibrio sp. R11-SG3-ISO3-SZ. The sequence continues at coordinate 11,887 of NZ_JCBDGX010000068.1, read as the reverse complement.
GTGATAAGCTGCATTTGGTTCGCCAGCGTGAAGAGCTGTCCAGTTTGTGGGCGCTAGAAAATATTCTTCCGGAGTAATTAAAGGGTTATGCATTTTCACTTTTCCAAGATGCACGGTTTAGGCAACGACTTTATGGTCGTTGACTGTATTACCCAAAACATCTTTTTCTCACCGGATCTGATCCGCCGTTTGGCGGATCGACATACTGGCGTGGGCTTTGACCAACTGTTGGTGGTCGAAGCGCCGTACGATCCGGAAACCGATTTTCACTACCGAATTTTCAATGCAGATGGCAGTGAGGTTGAGCAGTGCGGTAACGGCGCTCGTTGCTTTGCGCGTTTTGTCCGCATGAAAGGTTTGACCAACAAGTACAACATCAGTGTCAGCACTAAGAAAGGTAAGATGGTCCTCAATATTGAAGAGGACGATCAAGTGACGGTCAACATGGGCGTGCCAGAGTTTGAGCCGAGCAAGATCCCTTTTAAAGCCAAGCAAACCGAGAAAACGTACATCTTACGCGCTGCAGATAAAACGCTATTTTGTGGGGCGGTGAGCATGGGTAACCCTCATGTTGTGACGGTTGTCGATGACGTTCAAACTGCAGATGTGGATAATCTAGGTCCGCTGCTGGAGTCGCACGAGCGCTTTCCTGAACGCGTGAATGCTGGCTTTATGCAAGTGGTTAACCGCCAAGCGATCAACCTACGTGTGTACGAGCGTGGCGCTGGGGAAACGCAGGCGTGCGGCAGTGGCGCATGTGGCGCGGTGGCCGTCGGTATCGTCCAAGGCTTATTGGATGAGAATGTCAAAGTCTCTCTGCCCGGTGGCGAGCTCAACATTCGCTGGAAGGGGCCAGGTAAACCGCTTTACATGACAGGCCCAGCCACACATGTGTTTGACGGCCAGCTGAGCTGCTAGCTCAATCCACACCTCGATAGATAACAAGTAAAGGGATGAATTGTGTCTCAAATTGAAGCGGACGCACTGACCGCGGAAGTGGTTGCCGAGTACCTCAGTGACAATCCGGATTTTTTCGCCCAGCGTCAAGCGCTGGTGGACAGATTGGCTTTGCCTCACCAAGAGCAAGGCGCAGTCTCTCTCGTCCATGTTCAGTTGAACCGCCAACGTCAGCGTATTGAAGAGCTTGAAGAAGAGATCACGACGTTGATGTCGCTGGCGAAAAATAACGATCGCACCTTCCATGAATTTATGGAGCTGCAAGAGCGTATTCTGCGCAGCGATAGTTTGAGCTCGGTGCTCAAATCGATCGAAGACATGGCGATCTCTCTGGGCTTAGTGGCATATATTCGCTTGGTAGTTGTGCAGGGCGGACAAGATAAGTATCGCCTGAGCAAAGAGAGCTATCAACGTTTTGTCACCAACCACCTGAATGGCAAGAGTGCCTACCTTGGCCGTATGCGTTCGTGCGATCGTGAACTTTTGTTTGGGCCACACAGCCCAGCGCCGGAAATGGGATCTTACGTGGTGATGCCACTGAATAAGACCTCGCTCCAAGGTATCTTGGCCTTTTCCAGCTCCGACGGTGGCCATTTTCAGCCACACATGGATACTCTCTTTTTGCGCCATCTGGCGCTCGTCCTTTCTCACCTGATTGATACCCTGCCTTGGCAGGCGCAAGATAATGAGCGACGCTCCTCCACCTCTGCCTAATGGTTTGCTGCAGCCCTTACTACGCTTCTACGATTATTTAAGAAGTGAAAAAGGGCTGAGTTTGCATACTCAACGCAACTACAAACAGCAACTGGAAACCATGGCTGCGCACCTAGCGAGTTTGGGTATAAAAAAGTGGACCCAAGTGGACGCGGGTTGGGTTAGACAGGTGGCCGGTAAAGCAATGCGTGAAGGGATGAAAGGAAGCAGTATTGCGACACGTCTTTCCTGCTTGCGTAGCTTTTTTGACTTTTTAGTGCTGAGAGGTGATCTTGCGGCGAATCCAGCCAAAGGCGTCTCTGCGCCGCGCAAACAGCGGCCACTGCCTAAGAACCTTGATGTCGATGAAGTGGGGCAGCTGCTTGAAGTCAATGAAGATGATCCGTTGGCGATACGCGATCGCGCCATGATGGAGCTGATGTATGGTGCTGGCTTACGTTTGGCTGAAATGATCGCCGTGAATGTCAAAGACGTGGGGCTTTCGGACGGTGAAATTCGTGTCGTCGGTAAGGGAGACAAAGAGCGAAAAGTGCCGTTTTCGGGCATGGCTGCCGATTGGGTGGCGAAATGGCTCAAAGTGCGCGGAGATTTAGCGCATCCCGATGAACCTGGGTTATTTGTCTCCAAGCTGGGTGGTCGAATTTCTCATCGCAGCGTACAAAAACGCATGGCGGAGTGGGGGCAGAAGCAGGCCATTGCCAGTCATGTCAGTCCGCATAAATTGCGTCACTCGTTTGCGACGCATGTGCTGGAGTCGAGCAACAATTTGCGTGCCGTGCAGGAGCTCTTGGGACACGAAAACATTTCCACCACCCAAATCTATACGCACCTCGATTTTCAGCACTTGGCGCAGGTCTATGACCAAGCGCACCCAAGAGCGCGAAAAAAGGGCAGGCCGAAAAAAGAGGAGGATGAGTGAAATTTTATCGCCATCTCAAACCCATCAAGGCGATGACGTTCGATCTTGATGACACCCTGTATGACAATTGGCCGATCATTCGTACCTTAGAAGCGCGTATGGTCGAGTGGCTACACCATCACCACCCCGCCAGCGCGACGGTGCCACTGAGCTGGTGGCAGAGCCACAAGCGACGCTTGGCCGAGCGCGATCCTTGGTTGCCTAATGATGTCACCAAGTGGCGCTTTCAACAGATAGAGAGTGGCTTGGTGAGACTAGGTTATGACGAGCAACAAGCGCACAGCGCTGCTTCGAGCGCGATTGAGGAAGTGCTGAGACTGCGCAGTGACTTTAGTGTGCCAGAAGAGACCCATCGTGTGTTAACTCGGCTAGCAGCGCAGATGCCGCTGGTGGCCATCACCAATGGTAACGTTGATGTCGAACGAATCGGTTTAGCGGCGTATTTCACCCTGACGCTCAAAGCGGGGCCGGATGGCTACGCAAAACCGCATGGCGAAATGTTTCGCAAAGCCGCGCAGCATCTGGTGCTGGATGCCGGTAGCATTCTTCATGTCGGCGATCATCTCAATACCGATGTGCAAGGGGCAAAAGCCAGTGGTTTTCAAGCGTGCTGGTTTAATGATACCGCTATCAGCCCAAGGCAGGCTCGACATGCGCGGGTGCTGCCTGATGTAGAAATTAACCAATTGTCGGATTTGCTGTTACTGACCGATTAGTGTCACTGTTGTTTCAGTGCTCAAGTGTGTAATGCATGGCCACTTTTATCCGCTTGAAAGGCCGCTAAGTAATAGCTGAAAAACTCTCTCATGCGCGTTGCCTCTTGGGGGGCGCCTAACGCGTGCACGATCTCAGCGCCCACCTCATAGGTGCACAGGTGCCCTTCCGATTGATTGCGTCGCAAGTCGTAGAGAGAAGCGGCTTGAGGCGAGAGCTGCACACAAGGCAGTGATGCGAGCCACGTACTCTTATTGAGCATTTTGCGCGCTTCTTGCCACGTGCCATCCAGCACAATAAACAGTGGCGTTGCACCGTGCGTATCAGCGTCGGCGCTCGCTTGCTGAGGCGTTAGGCTTTGCTCACCTGGGTAAAGCAAAAACGGCCGATAGCGTGGGTTTTGCATCAGCGTTAGCAAGGTATCGCAAGGCGAGGTTCGTTGCCACGTATGCACGCTACACGTTGACAGAGTGTGACTGAGCAGCCCTCCGGTATTGGTATCGCGCTGCTGCTCGTTTGGGTGCGTCAGCAGGGCAATGTGGGCGTTCAATTCAACGTGTGGTTGACGAACGCACACACATTGATGTCGCAGTTTACATCGCGGGCAAGGGGCGCTACTCATTTTAGTGTTAGCCCTTCTTGATGCGGCGTGACCCCATCGGAGAAAAGCTGCACTGGGCTGAGCTCATCGTAATTGGCGACAGGTTCAACGCTGGGGTTAAGCGGGTAGCTGATACCATTGTGACGCAACACGTGTTGATTAGGCACGGCGCCGCCGCCACTGACGAACATCACCAAATCTTGCCATTGACCATGGGCCTGAGTGCCGAGGTTAAATGGGGTTTGCACTAAGGTGATTTTACTGTTGAATCGCCACGTTTGTTGGTGCTGTTCAAAAATCAGCACTGTACAGCCGCCAGAGCCACACCAGTCCAGTTGTGCCAGAAGTTCCGGTTGACCATCACCATTGAGATCATAGGTCAGCCAGCGGTATTTTGTCCCGTTTGGATCGGTATTGTGCATGGCGAAATAGTCGCGAAGTGCTTTATCGACCTGTGCATCAAACTGGGCTGAAGAAGGAATATCATCGCCTTGCGGTAGGCGGGTGAGGCTAGAGGCCGCCGCAGCGGACTGCGCGCCTGTTTGCGTCAACGCCACCTTGGCTTTGTATAACGTTAGCCCACCATCATTAATGACATAAATTACGTCGCCAACGCGCTCTTTCTTCGCATTCAACTGATGACCATCACGAGTAAAGATACGCTCTGAGAGCAACGGTTGCTGCTGAAGGTGAGTCATCACCACTTGCACCTGATCAGGATTAATCTGCTGCCAAAAGCCGTGTTCCACCGAATCGCCATCGCCATTGTTATAGGCGTAGGTCGTCATGGCGGTATGGTCAGGGTTGAGTGCCATGGTCACGGTGAAGTGCTGTGCTTTGGTCGAGGCCGCGTGATAGTCATCGACCCAGTGTTGGGTGTTGTCTTGGTTAGCAAGCGTGGCGCAGCCTTGATACTGCTTATCACCGATCGTTAGGGTGGAGGTCCAACCATACAGGCTGTCACTCATGCCATCGACGCAACTGCGTTGATTGAGTTCGAGTGAGCCATCTTGCCAACTGTAACGGCGACGGGTTTGTTCTAGACGCTTGCGCTCGACGGGGAAGGATTGCGCTTCAAACCCCATGCGCTGAAAGACCAATTGGTCTGACTCAAAATGGGCAGACCAAGACGGCTCATTACCAAACGCCCGGGTCGGTTTTAGCGCTTGTTGACAGCGTTTAGGATTTTCAGCGCTAAGAAGGTTAATGCTCTCAACCACAAACTTGGCGGCGTAATTGGCCGCAAACCCTTGTTGCCCTGTGGGCTCTAGGTGACCGACGATTTCACCATACAAAGGGCTGTACGGTGAGCGCACCAGTTTCATGCCTTGGGTAAATCGGTCATTGGAGAGATCCAGCCAGTACTGCTGATTGCTGCCGCAAGGGGTGAGGCTGCGTACTTCGTGGCCGAGCACCACTTCACCGCGTAGCATGAAGGTTTGGGTAGGCGTGGGCGTTTCGCTATCGAGCGTCAAATGCGCAGGTTGTACACTGCTAGGTGATGGCTGAGAACTGCACGCTTGTAACAACAATATGATGGACAGAGCGACTGGGTTTCGAAGCGCCTTCATGCTATATCTTCCTTAGCGTAAACGTAATGGATTTTATTATGGCATATTGGTTATTTAAAACTGAACCAGACACCTTCTCTATTGACACTCTTCGCACACAAAAGGTGTCGTGTTGGGAAGGTGTTCGCAATTATCAAGCGCGAAATATGATGCGTGATGAGGTGAAGCTGGGCGATTTGGTGATGATTTACCACAGCTCGTGTAAGAAAGTCGGCGTTGCGGGGATTGCGAAGGTCGTCAAAGAGGCGTACCCCGATCACTTTGCCCATGACCCACAAAGCGACTATTTTGATGCGAAATCGAGCCCAGACAATCCGCGCTGGTTTATGGTCGATATTGAATTTGTGCGCAAAACCGATCGCTTAATTTCGCTTGCGACGATGAAAGCCATGCCTGAGCTGGAAGCGATGCCCCTGGTGAAAAAGGGCAATCGCTTGTCGATCATGCCGGTCACGGAATCTCAATGGCAGGTTATTTTAGCCCGAGAGTCTCGGGCTGACGGGAGCGCTTAAAACAGGTGGTCGTGCAAGTAATGCGCGACGGCATCGTCTGCGTTGCTGCCGATCACTTCGTTATTGGGCAGCGCATTTTTCACTTTCTGGTGAGAGGTCGCCATGACCAATCCCTTGCCTGCCATCGAGAGCATTTCCACATCGTTCATACCATCACCAAAGGCGATGCAGTTGTCGAGTGTCAGGTTCAGCGACTCGGCCACGACTTTCAGCGCTTCGCCTTTTGACACGTCTGCTGCCATCACTTCCAGACACCAAGGGGTGGAGAAAGCAATACTTAAGCTATCGCCAAATTTGGCGCGAAGTTGGGTTTCAAATTCCACCAAACGGTCATGATCTTTCTCTGGGTGGGTACAAAAAATCTTGGCAATACCCTCGGTTGGCGCAGCATCGGCGCTAAAACGTTGATAACCAAAGCCGGATTCACTGTGGAATTTGGCCAACTCTTCATCATCGCGATCAAGCAACCACTCTTCATTGCGGTACATGTGGATAAAGAGGTTGGGATCTTGCTTGATCACATCGATCACGGCTTGCACCTGCTCACTGGGAATATTTTTGCTGTACATCAACTGATCATGCTGATCGTGAACACGCGCGCCATTTGAGGTGATCATGTACGCTGGGATGCCAGCAATTTCACGAATGCCCGCGACATCAACATGGTGGCGCCCAGTGGCGAAGATAAAGGTGTAACCTTTGGCGTGTAGGTCCTTCAATGTTTGTTTGGAGAACGCGCTCAGCTGGTGGTTGGGTGCCAGTAGCGTGCCATCGAGATCAGAAGCGACAATGCGAAAAGGCGTGTCGGTACGTGTGTCGGTCATATCACCCTCTTAATGATTGGTTGCCGTGTGCCATAATAGGAGAGCCAACATGTCGTTGGCCAATGGGCAAGAGTCCTTATTCTACGTCATGCATGGCAAGAAAAAGAGGGTAATTTTCTCTGTTGCCCTTTTCCTGTTTTCACACTGCCCATTGACCTGTTTCTGAGAGAGTGCATTGCGAGCTTACACGCTGCCATGTTGGTCAAAGAACGCCAAAATCTCATCTAGGGTGCGGTTGCGGTATTCGTCGCGTTCAAACAGCAGTTCATGGCGCGCTCCGTCAATGGTCACCAGTTTGCTGCGAGGGTTGGTCTTGATGAGTTTACGAGCGAGCTGAGTTTGCGCGTCGTTGGCGACAATCTGATCGTCGCCCGCCTGCAAAATCAGCAGCGGAGTTTTCAGGTGGCGGGTCATCAACAAACACTGTTTGCACGCCATTAAACTCTGCCAGACCCAGCGGGTGCTGGCGCCGCCAATTCTCAGTTGTGGCATCTCATCATAGAGATTACGAAACCACTGGTAGCGCGCCTCACTTTGGCTGAGAAAGTTGCCCTCAAACGGTTTGGGATAATACGCCACTTGGCCGGGGGCAAATCTAGGAGTGGGGTAGACGGCGGTGAGGAACTGGCCAATCATGGGTGCGAAAGGCTTGAGGTAGGGCGCAATATTGACGCCAAACATCGGCGCGCTCAGCGCGGCGGCGTGGAAAAAGGCCTCTGTGTTCTCAATACCTTGGGTCTGTAAGTAACGTGTCACCACATTGCCACCCATTGAGTGGCCGAGAATAAAGCGCTCGTTATAACGCTCTAAGTTAAAGTGCGTCACCATGCTATCTAGGTCAAGGACATAGTCGTCAAACTCCTGCACGAAGCCCATCTCAGTGTCATCGATTAACCGGTCTGACAACCCCTGCCCGCGGTGATCGTAAGAGTAAACATCAAAGCCTTGCTGATAGAGATCGTAAAACAGCTCTTGGTATTTGATTGCGCATTCAATGCGACCATTCACCACCACCACGGCTTTGTTGTGATGCTCTGACGTCAATGCGGCCCAATAGAGCTTCTTTTTATCGCGCATGGCCAAGTAGCCTTCTTGGCGGCTCTGCCATAATTGCGCAATATCGGCATGGATCGCTTGCTCAAAATTTGTCTCTTGAGTATAACGAGGTCTGATGGGTGAAGGAGAAGGATTCATGGTATGGAGACCTATTGCTGCACCAAAGTAGAAACTCAATTATGTTTGGCAAACGCACGTTAGTCGAGAGGAAAACAAAATGGATATGCACTTATGGTTGGCTTATGTGCTGACGGCGATTGTGTTTAGCTTAGCGCCTGGCTCAGGCACAGTGAACTCGATCAGTAATGGCCTTAGCTACGGCACGCGTAAGTCACTTGCGGCCATTGCGGGCTTGCAGCTTGGCCTCGCCATCCATATCACCTTAGTCGGGGCGGGCATTGGTGCGATTGTCGCTCAGTCTGCTCTGGCGTTTAGCATCATCAAATGGGTTGGTGTGGTGTATCTGGTGTGGCTAGGCATTCAAAAATGGCGCGACAAATCAACGCTTGCCACTGCCGAGGTCAGCGCGGCACTGACCAGTGGTCAGCTGCTTCGCAATGCCACTTTGATTAATCTCACCAATCCTAAATCTATCGTGTTTTTGGTCGCTTTGTTTCCCCAGTTTATCGATCCTAAGGGCGATCAGCTGACTCAGCTGTTGGTGTTGGGAGCGACGACAGTGGTGATCGATTCTGTCGTGATGCTGGGATACACCAGTTTGGCAGCTCAAATGGGAAAATTTATTCGTTCCGGTCATGTTATGAGTAAAATCAATAAGCTATTTGGTTCCATGTTTGTCGGTTGTGGGGCATTATTGGCCACTGCAAAAGCATAATAGACACCCGTTAGGTCGTAGTCATGCGTGACACGTATGTGGCCCGCCAGCCAATTTTTAACGCTAAAAGACAAACCGTCGGTTACGAGTTGTTGTTTCGTGATGGAGAAAACAACGCGTATCCGGCGCACATTACTTCCAATCGAGCGACTTATCGCTTGATTGTGGAGAACTTCCTCTCGCTCGGCACCAATCCGTCGTTAGCGAAATCGCGCTGCTTTATCAATTTCCCTTACCAGAGTCTCATCCGCCGTTTGCCCGAATCGCTGCCCAAAGAGCAGATTGTGGTCGAAGTGCTGGAAACCTGCGAGCCAACCGATGAGCTGTTTGATGCCATTAAAGATCTTAGCCGCCAAGGGTATGTGATCGCACTGGATGATTTTGTTTATACCCCGCAGTGGAAACGCTTTTTGCCGTATGTGCAGATCATCAAGTTGGATGTGTTGGCATTGGGTTTGGAGGCGGCGTGTCAAATCGTCAAAGAACAAAAAAATCGTGGTATTAAACGGCAATATTTAGCAGAAAAAGTAGAGACAGAGGCGGAATACGTCGCCGCGCGCTCGGCAGGTTTTAGCTTGTTTCAAGGCTACTTTTTCAGTAAGCCGATTCTCTCCCGGCAGAAATACGTCACACCGGAACACTTGATTGCGATGGAGCTGCTCAAAGAGGTGTGCCAGCCTCGTGTTGATTTTGACAAGGTCGAAGCGATCGTCGCGAAAGACATCGCGTTGTCTTATCAATTGCTGCGGTTCGTCAATACCATGTCGGAGCGGCTGTCGGTCACCATCTCTTCATTTCGCCAAGCCTTGGTTTACCTCGGTGAGGATAAGCTGCGTGTCTTTGTCTCGTTGGCGGTGGCGTCATACATCTCGACCAATAAACCCGCAGAGCTGTATAACTTGTCGTTGCAGCGCGCGCAATTCTGCTTACTGATGTCGTATGACAATCCGTTCCAGCCTTATCGCGATCAAGCCTTCTTAATTGGTTTATTCTCAGTTTTGGATGCGCTGCTGGACTTACCGCTTGAGGATCTGGTGAGTCAGTTGCCACTCAATCGTGCGATTAAATTGGCCCTATTGGAGCGCCAAGGCCCTTACGGCGACTTATTGCTGCTAGAGGAGTGCTACGAACGCTGCGACTGGCACGGTATGCAGCAAGTGTGTAGAAAACTCAACCTCAGCGTGGATGACGTCATGCCGCGTATCAACGAAGCGCAGCGCTGGAGCCAAGACGTCAACCGTCTAGTGTAAAGCGCCTAGTGCCAATCCCCTAGTGACAAGCGCATCCATTTACAGCGCGCCGCGCTTTTTGAAACTTTTATGACATCGCCACTCTCCCTCTTGATCTTCCTCTCCTGATAGATAAATATATTTGCATATGCAAATATGAGAATGTAGACAATGTTACCTCACCAATTCTTCAAGTTGTTGTCGGACGAGACTCGCGTTCGTTGCTTAATGCTGATCGTGCGCGAAGAGTGTTTGTGTGTCGGTGAGTTAACCGAGGCGCTGCAAGAGAGCCAACCGAAAATTTCTCGTCATCTTGCGTTGCTACGCTCAAACGGCATTTTGGTCGATGTACGTCAGGGCCAGTGGGTCTTTTATCGACTGGCCGCCGATTTGCCGGGATGGATGAACAAATTGATCGATGATCTGGTGGCTTCAAACTGCTTAAAGACGCAGTACCAACAAGATCAACAAAGGTTACACGCGATTCAGGCTCGCCCTGTGTGCTGTGTGTAGCGGTCCAAATGAATGATGAAACAGATTGCCAATTGAGAGAGAGTGCAACATGACAATTAAAGTAGGGATTAACGGATTTGGTCGTATCGGCCGTTTGGCGCTGCGCGCTGCGTTTGATTGGGATGAGCTGGAGTTTGTTCAAATCAACGATGTGGCGGGCGATACCGCGACGTTAGCGCACTTGCTAGAGTTCGATTCCGTGCAAGGCCGTTGGCATCATGAAGTGGGCGTTGAGGGCGATAGCATGATCATCAATGGTCAGCGTATTAAGACCACTCAATCGCGCGACATCGATGCAGTTGATTGGTCAGGATGTGATGTCGTGATTGAATCAACGGGCGTGCATCGCAAAACGTCATTTTTGAACCAATACCTTGCGCAAGGCGTGAAGCGTGTTGTGGTCTCTGCACCTGTCAAAGAAGAGGGTGTAGCGAACATCGTAGTGGGCGTGAACGATCATATTTTCGACCCTGAGGTCCATCAAATTGTGACGGCAGCGTCATGTACCACCAACTGTATTGCCCCCGTGGTGAAAGTCATTCATGAAAAACTGGGTATTGAGCAATCTTCGTTCACGACCATTCATGATTTGACCAACACGCAAACCATCTTGGATGCGCCGCATAAAGATTTACGCCGCGCGCGCGCGTGTGGGATGAGCCTAATCCCAACCACTACCGGCTCAGCAAAAGCGATCGTCGAAATCTTCCCAGAGTTAGAAGGCAAGATTAACGGTCACGCCGTACGTGTGCCACTGGCTAACGCCTCGCTCACCGACATTATTTTCGATGTCAGCCGAGACACCACCGCTGAAGAAGTGAATGCGCTACTTAAAGAAGCGTCACAAGGCGAATTACAAGGCATTTTGGGCTTTGAAGAGCGTCCACTGGTCTCAATCGACTACAAGGGTGACCAACGCTCAACCATCGTAGATGCACTCTCGACTATGGTCGTTGGTGGCCGCATGGTCAAAATCTACGCTTGGTATGACAATGAAATGGGTTACGCCACTCGCACTGCTGAGTTGGTACGCAAAGTCGGTTTGGCATAAGGAGGATTGATCATGACACACCCAACATGGCAACTGGATTTAGAACAAGGTGCGTTGGTGCTGACGCCGTGTCCAGGTACAAAAGACGCAGACCTTGATGCCTCGCTTGAACAACTCAAAGCACAAGGTGTTGAAGCGATCGTCACTGCGCTCGACGATGCGGAATTAGCCAGTAAAGATGTCGCGGTGTTGGGCGAAAAAACCCAAGCGCTCGGTATGCAGTGGTTTCAAATTGAAATAGAAGACGACTGCGCCCCTAGCAGTGAATTTGCGGCTAAGTGGAAACTCGCTAGCCCAACGCTGCACCGTATTGTCGATAATGGCGGCAAAGTAGCGATGCACTGCATGGGCGGCTCGGGTCGTACCGGTCTATTCGCTGCCCATCTGTTGC
>NZ_JCBDGX010000067.1:0-12990 GCF_059834345.1 Vibrio sp. R11-SG3-ISO3-SZ | reverse complement strand
AGGTTAATCACTACTCAACAGGTGGCATGAACAGCACCTGATTCTAAAGCGTGTCATTCAAGAGTTTTAATACTGGTTTCAAGCCGAGATTGTTGATAGTTTATTGGCACAAATGGAACAAGAACCAAGGAGTTTTTTGCAATGGTCAGAATTGCAGTTGCGGGTGCGGCCGGTCGAATGGGTCGTAACTTAGTCAGAGCGACATTTTTAAATCAAGACGCCCGTGTTGGTGCAGGATCCGAGCGTCCGGAATCTTCTTTGGTGGGTGTCGATGTCGGCGAACTGTGCGGAGAGGGCAAATTTGATGTCGTGCTGACGGATGATCTTGCCAAAGAGATCGACAACTTTGATGTCATTATCGATTTTACGGCACCGGCGAGCACGCTAGCGAATTTAGAACTTTGCCGTCAGCATGGCAAAAGCATTGTGATTGGCACCACTGGTTTTAGTGAGCAAGAGAGAGCGACTATTGATGAGATTGCTCAGAGCGTTCCTGTCGTGATGGCGCCTAACTACTCTGTTGGGGTTAACCTTGTGTTCAAACTGCTTGAAAAGGCAGCCAAAGTGATGGGCGATTACTGCGACATTGAAATCGTTGAAGCGCACCACCGTCATAAAGTGGATGCGCCTTCCGGTACCGCAATTGGTATGGGAGAAGCCATTGCTGGCGCTATGGGTAACCAGCTCAGCGATGTTGCTGTGTATGCTCGTGAAGGTATTACCGGCGAGCGAACCAAAGATGAGATCGGTTTTGCCACCATTCGCGCAGGCGATATTGTCGGCGAACACACGGCGATGTTTGCTGATATTGGTGAGCGTGTAGAGATCACTCATAAAGCGACGGACAGAATGACCTTTGCCAATGGTGCGGTCAAAGCTGCCGTCTGGCTTAGCCAAAAATCCCCAGGTTTTTATACCATGACGGATGTCCTAGGACTCAATGAACTGTAAATAAATAATTATGCGCTGGGCTTGCCCGGCGTTTTTTATATATGTGCGTTGAAAGAGAATGAGTTAACTTCAGGCTATGCTCTTTTTTCTTTAAGTTTTATTGTTTATTTTCGTGGCTTGGTGTTGGTTTTGTCTTTAATGTCTTTAAAGTTTGTATTTGCTTCCGATGTTGATCGTTTGCGTAAGAGCGAAGAAAAAAAGTGTGATCTGATACAGGTGACACAAAGAGAGATTTTGAGTTTTTTGAATTGAAATCGATTACTCATTTACAAAAGTTGTTATTTTAGGCCTTTTGGGCTGTTTTTTGTCTAAAGACCCCTAAAGTTTCGGTGTTTTTTTACGTGTGTGTTGACACATGTCACAGGCCTCATTAGAATACCGCCAATTTGTCTGAAATACCTAAAACCGCTTTTTTATTGCGCACAGGAAGGCAAATTTGCAGTTAAATTTATTATTTTTGCATTTTTATTCTGGAGGTTGTCTTGAGTAAATCAGCACTGTTAGTCCTAGAAGATGGGACAGTGTTCCGCGGAGTTTCCATTGGAGCAGATGGGTCGTCCGTTGGTGAAGTTGTTTTTAATACCTCGATGACGGGGTACCAAGAAATCCTCACTGATCCTTCCTATTCCCAGCAGATCGTCACCCTTACTTACCCACATATTGGTAACACCGGTACCAATACCGAAGATGAAGAATCTTCTTCAATTCATGCACAAGGCCTTGTGATTCGCGATCTTCCTCTTATCGCATCAAACTTCCGTAGTGAACAAACGCTTTCTGATTACCTAAAGTCGCAAAACATTGTCGGCATTGCGGATATTGATACTCGTAAACTGACGCGTATTTTGCGTGAGAAGGGCGCTCAGAACGGTTGTATCATCGCGGGTGACAATCTCGATCAGGCATTAGCGCTAGCGAAAGCAAAAGAGTTTCCTGGCCTAAAAGGTATGGACTTGGCCAAAGTGGTGTCAACCAAAGAAGCGTACGTATGGAATCAAGGTTCTTGGACGCTAGAAAGTGGATTGCCAGAAGCGAAAGCAGAGAGCGAGCTGCCTTACCACGTTGTCGCGTACGACTTCGGCGCTAAGCGTAACATCCTACGTATGTTGGTTGATCGTGGCTGCCGTCTAACGGTCGTGCCTGCAGAGACCAGTGCAGAAAAGGTATTGGCACTCAACCCAGATGGTGTATTCCTATCTAATGGCCCTGGTGACCCAGAACCGTGTACTTACGCGATTGAAGCGACCAAGGTTTTCCTAGAAAAAGGCCTACCTATCTTTGGCATTTGTCTTGGTCACCAAATTCTTGCTCTTGCCTCTGGTGCGAAGACAGTGAAGATGAAGTTTGGTCACCACGGTGCTAACCACCCGGTGAAAGACTTAGACCGTAACGTTGTGATGATCACGTCTCAGAACCACGGTTTCGCGGCAGATGAAGCGACACTCCCTGAGAACCTACGTGCTACTCACGTGTCACTATTTGATGGCTCTCTACAAGGTATCCACCGTACTGACAAGCCAGCATTTAGCTTCCAAGGTCACCCAGAAGCAAGCCCAGGTCCACACGACGCGGCGCCGCTCTTTGACCATTTTATCGAACTGATCAAACAGTCTATTTCAGACACGCAAAACATCGCTTAATTCGGAGTAGTAGAGAATGCCAAAACGTACTGACTTAAAAAGTATTCTAATTCTAGGTGCAGGCCCGATTGTTATCGGTCAAGCATGTGAGTTTGACTACTCTGGTGCACAAGCGTGTAAAGCACTGCGTGAAGAGGGTTACCGAGTCATCCTTGTTAACTCTAACCCTGCGACCATCATGACTGACCCAGACATGGCCGATGCGACTTACATCGAGCCAATCCAATGGGAAGTGGTTCGCAAGATCATCGAGAAAGAACGCCCGGATGCCGTACTACCAACAATGGGTGGTCAAACAGCGCTGAACTGTGCACTAGACCTTGAAAAACATGGCGTGCTTGCTGAGTTCGGCGTAGAAATGATCGGCGCAACCGCTGATGCTATCGACAAAGCGGAAGACCGTTCACGTTTCGATAAAGCGATGAAGTCTATCGGCCTTGAGTGTCCTCGCGCGGACACGGCGAAAACCATGGAAGAAGCGTACAAAGTGCTCGATATGGTGGGCTTCCCTTGTATCATCCGTCCGTCATTCACTATGGGTGGTACGGGTGGTGGTATCGCTTATAACAAAGAAGAGTTCGAAGAGATTTGTCGTCGTGGCCTAGACCTGTCGCCAACTAACGAACTTCTCATCGATGAGTCACTGATCGGTTGGAAAGAGTACGAGATGGAAGTGGTTCGCGACAAAGCGGACAACTGTATCATCGTATGTGCTATCGAGAACTTCGACCCAATGGGCATCCACACCGGTGACTCCATCACTGTCGCACCCGCACAGACTTTGACTGATAAAGAGTACCAGTTGATGCGTAATGCCTCTCTAGCGGTACTGCGCGAAATTGGCGTTGAGACAGGTGGTTCAAACGTACAGTTTGGTATCAACCCGAAAGATGGCCGTATGGTTATCATCGAGATGAACCCACGTGTATCGCGCTCGTCTGCGCTTGCGTCTAAAGCAACAGGTTTCCCAATCGCTAAGATTGCCGCGAAACTGGCGGTTGGCTTTACCCTTGACGAGCTACAAAACGACATCACGGGCGGTGCAACGCCAGCATCATTCGAACCTACCATCGATTACGTCGTGACTAAGATTCCTCGTTTTAACTTCGAGAAGTTTGCCGGTTCGAACGACCGTCTGACGACTCAGATGAAGTCTGTGGGCGAGGTGATGGCGATTGGCCGCAACCAACAAGAGTCGCTGCAAAAAGCACTTCGTGGCCTTGAAGTTGGCGTGAATGGCTTTGACGAAATGGTTGATCTTGATGCGCCTGACGCACTCACCACCATTCGTCACGAACTCAAAGAAGCGGGCGCTGAGCGTATTTGGTACATCGCTGATGCATTCCGTGCAGGCATGTCGGTAGAAGGCGTATTCAATCTCACCAACATCGATCGTTGGTTCCTAGTTCAGATTGAAGAACTCGTTAATCTAGAAAACCAAGTTAAAGCAGGCGGTTTTGCTGGCTTAACCGAAGACGTGTTGCGTGTGATGAAGCGTAAAGGCTTCTCAGATGCGCGTTTGTCAGCACTGCTTGGTGTGTCTGAAAGCGAAATTCGTCGTCTGCGCGATCAGTTCGATATTCACCCTGTTTACAAGCGCGTAGATACCTGTGCGGCGGAGTTCTCCTCTGACACAGCGTACATGTACTCCTCTTACGATGAAGAGTGTGAAGCGAACCCGACTGACAAAGACAAGATCATGGTGCTGGGTGGCGGTCCAAACCGTATCGGCCAAGGTATCGAGTTTGATTACTGCTGTGTACACGCCTCTCTTGCCCTTCGCGAAGATGGTTACGAGACCATCATGGTTAACTGTAACCCTGAGACAGTATCCACCGATTACGATACCTCTGACCGTCTCTACTTCGAACCTGTGACGTTGGAAGATGTTCTGTCTATCGTTCGTGTTGAGAAGCCAAAAGGTGTGATCGTTCAATACGGTGGTCAAACGCCACTGAAACTCGCACGAGCGCTAGAAGCGGCAGGTGTGCCAATTATCGGTACCAGCCCAGATGCGATTGACCGTGCAGAAGACCGTGAGCGTTTCCAAGCAGCGGTTGAGCGTCTAGGTCTAAAACAGCCAGAAAACGCGACAGTCACCACAATGGAACAAGCGATCGAGAAGTCGAAAGACATCGGTTTCCCATTGGTCGTTCGCCCATCTTACGTACTGGGTGGCCGCGCGATGGAAATCGTCTACGATGAGCAAGACTTGCGTCGTTACTTCAACGAAGCAGTCAGCGTATCGAACGAATCTCCAGTCCTACTTGACCGCTTCCTTGATGACGCAACGGAAGTCGACGTGGATGCCATCTGTGACGGTGAGCGCGTTGTGATCGGCGGTATCATGGAGCACATCGAGCAAGCGGGTGTTCACTCAGGCGACTCTGCGTGTTCTCTACCGGCTTACACCTTGAGTCAAGAGATTCAAGATGTGATGCGTGAGCAAGTTGAGAAGTTGGCGTTCGAGTTGGGTGTTCGCGGCTTGATGAATACGCAGTTCGCTGTGAAAGACAACGAAGTGTACCTCATCGAAGTTAACCCTCGCGCTGCGCGTACCGTACCATTCGTGTCAAAAGCGACGGGTGCTCCACTGGCGAAAATCGCGGCACGTGTGATGGCTGGACAATCTCTAGAGTCTCAAGGCTTTACCAAAGAGATCATCCCACCATACTACTCAGTGAAAGAAGTGGTGTTGCCATTCAACAAGTTCCCTGGCGTCGACCCACTGCTTGGCCCTGAAATGCGCTCTACTGGCGAAGTCATGGGCGTGGGTGCGACATTCGCTGAAGCGTATGCGAAAGCAGAATTGGGTTGTGGTAACGTCTACCCAGAAGGTGGCCGAGCGCTTCTTTCTGTTCGTGAAGGCGATAAGCAACGCGTGGTTGACCTAGCGTCTAAGCTAGTAAAACTCGGTTACCAGTTGGATGCGACGCACGGCACTGCAGTGATTCTTGGTGAAGCGGGTATCAACCCTCGCTTGGTGAACAAGGTGCACGAAGGTCGTCCTCACATTCTTGACCGTATCAAGAACAATGAGTACACCTACATCGTTAACACGGCGGCAGGTCGCCAAGCGATTGAAGACTCAAAAGTACTTCGTCGTGGCGCATTGGCAGAGAAAGTGAACTACACCACAACGCTAAACGCAGCGTTTGCAACGTGCATGTCTCACACCGCGGATGCATGTGCATCGGTCACTTCTGTACAAGAGCTGCACGCAAAAATCGCTGAAAACGCCTAATCGTTTGATTCGACAATAGGCTCAGTGATAAGAGCCGAATTGACAACCTCATTGCCCACTCCTTCGAGTGGGCTTTTTTATGTTGGGTGATGGGTGATGGGATCAAGCGAAAGAGCGGATTAGCGCGTGAGCTCAAGGCGGATCAGGACTTCTTCTGTGATGTCGCTTAGCTCACCGTAACCGACGATGGTACCGATCTCTTTCTCTAAGCTTTTTGCCTTGTGGAGGCTGATGTTAGCAAGCTCGGCTAAGTCAGTGCGTACCAGTGCGGTCATAGGATCAAACACGGGCGCAGCGCAAATTCTCAGGGCGTAAAATTCGCCAATTGACATCGCTTGTTTGACGAAGCGAATACGATCTTTCAGTGTTTCAAATTCGCTGACCAACTTCGATTCGATTGACTGAATGCGCGTACCAAACTTTGCCGCACTCAAGTAGATCTCATGATATTGAGGTTCAGCACCTTCGATTCGGCGCATCGGTTGGGCGATAAGGGTATTGGTGCGACCTTTGTAGATAGGTTCGAGAGAAAAGTTCTTCTCTTCACCAAGCTTAGCCAGGAGTCCAAGGTAAGGAGGCAAAGGATAGTTGACCCCGATAACACGTGGGCGCAGATTCGGGCCGCGTTTTTCAAAAAACAGCGGTGAGCTGACCATTTTATCCAACAAAATATCGTGCAACCCTTCAAGCAGGGCATTACTGGGCAGTAGCTCTTGTTTGGCGACTAATTTATTTTGGTTGTGATCAATCAGCGAGCCAAAGAAGGCAATAGTCTTCATCGTCTGGCGCTCTTCGATGATCGCCAGTTGCATCCTCTTGCCGCCAGGGCTGATGCGTATCACCGTATACGGCACTTCATCAAGCGGGAGTTTTTTATCGTAAAGCTTTAATTCACTAAAGTCGACATGACACAGATCGCCCGCTTTTAACCCGCAAGGTGAGGTGAGTGCAATGCTCGCGCCATGCTTGGAGATATCTAACGTAACCCCAGCGTGACGCTGGCCATCGGCGGTTTTCAGTTGCAAAGGCGATTGAAACTGATACCTCGGCTCTTTGCGACGGGATTTGGCATCAAAATAGAGGCAAGCGGGGTTTGATTCAGGATTGCGAGTGTGGCGAAACGGGTTGAGCTCGCTGCTGGCAAGACGCGGCTTATCCGTCAGCAAGTAGTCATTGCGACTGCTGCTGTCTGATATCTCTTGTAAAATGCCGCAGTGCGTCAAGGTGTTGGGCTCAAGACCAAGCTCGGTCGAGTGTGTAGACAGTTCACTTTTCTCTTCATCATCCAGCTCAAACACAGAGAGGCGAAACGCTCGCCAACTCTCTTTTTTCGCGCCCACATGCCAAAACAACTGTCGCTGTTCGCGCGTCGCTTCCGGCATCATCATCGAGAAAAACAGCTGCTTGCCTTGATGGTCATGGGTGAAGGAGTAAAGTACGTTACTGCTGCCGCGCATACCCGGAGTGGTCAGCTGTTTCATGCGCTGTTTATTAAACAAACTGGTGAGCGCCTGTTGATTACGTTCGTCGTGCCAGTACTGCCAAATCGGCTGATTGTTCTCCGTCATCAACACCAGTTTGAGCTCGTCACCACTGAAAAAGACCGGCAGATTGCAGGTGTGTTTGAGATAAGTGTGCTCGTAACCTCGAGAGCGAGCGCGGATGATCTTATCTTGATTATCGTGACGGGCTTTTTTACTGTCGTTATTGAGGCATTCTGCGATGATCGCTTCGATGGCTTGGGTTTCGTCGAGCATGATGGTACGCAGAAACTTCACTGCATCGTTTTCGTAAGACTCGTCGATACCAACAATCCGATAGCTAAACGCAGAGTGAATGGCCTCTACTTCCGAGCTCTGGGCGAGTTCTACAAAGCGTACCTCGACAATTTCACCCAGCTTATAGTCAAACGCAGACGGGACTTTAAACTTGGCCCCTGAAGGAGAGAGGTCAACGGTGACGCCGTGAACCAGTTGTCCTTTGGCGAGATTGAGCTCGATTTGGGAGGAAAGACGCAGACGATTCTCTTTGCGCTTCAGGTCATAGCCTAAGTTAATCGGCTCGACTTCCAGTGCACTGCTTTTGGCTTGCACTTCCGTGCCGATGGGCTTGCCGCGCTTTTGCATAACACGAAAGTTGTTGTGTGTGTTGGACAGCGCTTCCCACACGCCTTCGGTATAGCCGCCAAACTTACGCACATTTTTGTGATAAGCGTTGAAGGCGACATCATCTAACCAGTGGCGCAGTCCATCAAGCTTGTATTCTCGACACTCACCTTTGACCCGCCCTCTCAAATCCACTGGTTTGGTGCACGGTGCCATCACTCTATTGAGCTCCATTTTGACCAATATTTTGACCGACGGAGGCTCTCCTTCTGTCATTTGGGCAAGAAGGTACTCAAAGTCTTGTGAGTGGTAAGCGGCAATGAGCCGCTCAGCGATTGAAAGGATTTCCTGTTGCTGCATATTTTATGGTTAGATCTACCTAATTATTCTCTATCGACCTTGATAACACGATCTTTAATGATATGTTACATCGAATCAAGATAAAGTGACCCAGATTCGAATTGATAAGGTCACACAATAGCAGGTGAGGAACCATGGCAAAGGCAAAAAGAGCCTACGTGTGCAACGACTGCGGCGCAGATTTCCCAAGATGGCAAGGGCAATGCAATGCTTGTGGCGCTTGGAATACCATCAGTGAGGTGCGTTTAGCCGCCTCGCCAGCCGCGGCGCGTAACGAGCGCTTGAGCGGATACGCGGGCAACGCCGCTGAAACCAAAGTACAGACATTGTCTGAGATTGATCTACAAGAAGTGCCCCGTTTTACCAGCGGTTTCAAAGAGCTAGACCGAGTGTTGGGCGGTGGTGTCGTCCCAGGTGCCGCGATCTTGATCGGCGGCAATCCTGGCGCAGGTAAGTCGACATTGCTGCTGCAAACCATGTGTTACTTAGCATCGCAAATGCCAACCCTCTATGTCACAGGGGAAGAGTCCTTGCAGCAAGTCGCAATGCGCGCGTCGCGCTTGGGGCTACCTAAAGACAACCTCAAAATGCTTTCGGAGACAAACGTCGATCGCATCTGCCAGATCGCGGAGCAAGAACAGCCCAAAATCATGGTGATTGACTCGATTCAGGTCATGCACGTTTCGGATGTGCAGTCGTCACCGGGCAGCGTCGCTCAGGTGAGGGAGTCTGCCACCGCGCTGACCCGTTATGCTAAGCAAAACAACGTCTCGGTGTTTATTGTCGGCCACGTTACCAAAGATGGCACACTCGCAGGCCCTAAAGTGCTTGAGCACATTATCGACTGTTCTGTGTTGCTCGATGGCGGCACCGACAGCCGTTTTAGAACGCTGCGCAGTCACAAGAACCGCTTTGGCGCCGTCAATGAATTGGGGGTGTTTGCCATGACAGGGCAAGGGCTAAAAGAAGTCAGTAACCCTTCAGCCATCTTTTTGTCGCGCGGTGAAGAAGAAACCTCAGGCAGTTCCGTCATGGTCGTCTGGGAAGGCACACGACCCTTGTTGGTTGAGATACAAGCGCTGGTGGATTACTCCCAGTTGGCCAATCCACGTCGTGTTGCGGTGGGTCTTGAGCAGAACCGCTTGTCGCTGCTACTTGCTGTGCTGCATAAGCACGGGGGACTGCAGATGGCTGACCAAGATGTGTTTGTTAATGTGGTCGGCGGTGTCAAAGTCACCGAAACCAGTGCCGATCTCGCCTTGGTCATGGCGCTGCTATCCAGCTTTAGAGATCGCCCACTGCCTAAAGATGTTGTGGTGTTTGGAGAAGTCGGGTTAGCGGGGGAGATTCGCCCGGTGCCCAGTGGTCAAGAGCGCTTGAACGAAGCGTTTAAGCACGGCTTTAAAAAAGCGATCGTGCCGGCTGCGAACATGCCTAAAGGCGGGATTGCAGGCATGCAAATCCATGGTGTGAAAAAGCTGTCTGAAGCGATTGAAGCGTTTGATGAGTTGTAACTGTCAGCGCGATTGAGCACTGAACGAATTAAAAAGCGCCTTGCCGAACATTCAGCAAGGCGCTTTTTTGTCGGTGCATCGCGCCGCTCTAAAGCATATCCAGTGCTTTTTCTACGGCTTCAATCAATCGATCAACATCATCCTGCTGGTTATAGAGGGCAAAGGAGGCTCGAATCGTACCTGAGACGTTCAAAGCGTCCATCAAAGGATGTGCGCAGTGGTTTCCGGCGCGCACCGCAATCGCCTGTTGATCCAGTAAGGTCGCGACGTCTTGATGATGCACACCCTCAACAATAAAAGAGACCACCGAGGCGTTGTCTTGATAACCCAGCACTTTAACATCAGGTAGCGCTGAGAGCCTTTCATTGGTTTGACGGGCGAGGGCGCGTACATGTTTTTCAACGTCGGAGAGATTGAACGTTTCAAGCCAGGCCACTGCGCGACTGAGCGCCAGCGCGCCAGCGACATTGGGGGTGCCGGCTTCGAATTTCCCCGGTAGCTCGCTGAACGTCGTCCCAGAGAAGGAGACTTTTTCGACCATTTTTCCGCCGCCATGCCAAGGGGGCATAGCGTTGAGAAGATCGAGTTTGCCATACAGTACCCCAATCCCTGCGGGCGCAAACAGCTTGTGGCCGGAAAAGAGATAAAAGTCAGCGCCTAGGCGCTCGACATCAACCGGCTCATGCACAATACCTTGTGCCCCATCGACCACCACGATCGCGCCCACTTGATGGGCTTTCTCAATCACGGTTTCAACCGGTTGACGCGTGCCCGTTACGTTGGTGACGTGCGCTAACGCGACAATTTTGCAGCGCGTTGAAAGGAGTGATTCAAAGGCTGCAAGATCAAATTGACACTGCGGCGTCATCGGCACTTTCACCACTTTCGCGCCCGTTTGCTCGGCGACAATTTGCCACGGTACGATATTGGCGTGATGCTCCAGCTCGCTGACTAAGATCTCATCGCCCGGAGACAAAGTGCTGCGCGCATAGGTTTGAGCGATTAGGTTGACCGCTTCGGTTGCGCCACGTGTCCAGATAATGGACGCCGGACTCTGCGCGCCAATAAACTCAGCGATGTGAGCTCTGGCTGCTTCAAATTCACTGGTCGCTTGAGCCGTTAAACGGTGACTACCACGATGGACATTGGCGTTTTGTTGACTGTAGTAACGGCTTAATGTATCGATGACGCACTGTGGCTTTTGTGTCGTCGCCGCGCTATCAAGGTAGACCAAACGCTGCCCATTCACGTCTTGGTTGAGTGCTGGAAATTGGCCAATGATCTCAGCGGTTTCCCTCATTACGCTTCACCCAATTTGTGATATTGCAGGGTCGGAATCGTGACCATCGGCTCGGCAACTGTGGCAGCATGGGCTTTTCCAGAGAGATGAATGATGATTTCCATTGCAAACTCTAACGCTGTGCCCGGTCCCTGACTGGTCATTAGATTGTGATTGATGTCGTAGGTGACGCGTTTGACACGGCGTCTCTGCTCATCAATCATCGGCCAGAAACTAGGGTGACAGGTCATCAGCGCATCGGTGTACAAGCCATGATGAACCAGAACGAGCGCAGGCGCGGCGCAAATGGCTGCGACCAACTTACCTTCGTACATCTGCTGGCGCACAATCTCGACCAAAACGGTGCTGTCGCGAAAGACCTCGCTGCCTCCAACGCCACCGGGTAGGATGACGGCGTCAAATTCATCGTCTGCCACATCAACCAGTGTGCATTGCGCCGTGAGTGGGATGCCGCGTGAGCCAATCATGGTCAGATGACCATCAAAGTCGGCGCTGGCCACCACGGCATCATAGCCGGCACGTACCATCATATCGATGATGGTGACCGCTTCCATTTCTTCGCTACCAGGGGCGATGGGGATCAGTACTTTTTTAGTCATCTTTCCAGCTCTGTTCTCTCTGTTTTATCTCTTGGTATAGGCGTTGATTCATCGGTGTGGTTAGCCCGTAGTGCGCCGCCCATTTGAGGAGGTATCCAGTAATAAAGTCTATCTCGCTGTGCCTTTTATGCACAATATCTTGATGCATGGATGAGACGTTACGAGCGGTGTTGGCAATCACGCCATTGATCTTCTCGAACAGTTCTTTTTGAGTGATGGTGTAGCCCTTAGCATGCATGACGCTATGCACTTCACTGACGATCTCGGCAATGGTTGCCTGAAGATCGTCTCGGGCCAGGTCACCATTGCGAATATCTTCTAAAGCCGTCAGCGGATTGATGGCGCAGTTAATCGCAAGTTTCAGCCACAACGCTTGTTCGATGTCTGGGTGCCATGCGGTTGTTGGAAAAGCGTGGTTGAGCACCTCGGCCAGAAAGCCACACGCTTGACCGCGAAGATTCGCAGCACCGATAAAGGTTTCCCCTTGGCCGGTATGTTGAATTGACCCACCGTCGCTGCGCAAAGCGCCGTGCGTGGTGGTCGCCAGCAGTAAAGGATTGTTGGGTAGCCAGGTCTGTACTTGCTCTGCGTTACCCATGCCATTGTGCATCAGCATGATCATGGTATCGGGGTGAAGGAGGCCTCGGAGTGGCGACAGAGCCTCACATACCTGAGGGGCTTTGAGTGTGACCAACAAAAGGTCGGCATTGACTAAGCGGTCAGGTTGGTTGTTGGCGAACGTTAGAGATTCACCATCTAGGCAAAGGGATAGGCTCACTACGTCATGTCGTGAATAGACCGAGACAGCGTGCCCCGCTCGATAGAGCGCATGGGCCCACAAGGTACCAATCGCACCAGGACCGAGAATCACGATATTCATCATCAAGCAAAGGGTTAAGGATTTGAGGCAAGGATACGGATTGGCCGCGAGAATGCCAATAAAAATGGCGCCGATTGGCGCCATTTAGCTATGAAATAGCTGTTAACTTAGAATTTGTAAGTAACTGCGAAGTAGTGACCAAAGCCAGTTGACTTAAATCCATCTGTATCTTTAATGCCGTAGATATCTTTATAGCCTTTTAAGCCATAACCTACAGCAAACTGGTCTGAGTGCCAGTAAATACCATTGAACATTGCGCCACCATTGCTAGCAGTCGCGTAGCCTTTATCTGTTTCCATACCAAATTGGTAGTCAATGTAGCCTTGGTAAGAGATAAACGAGCCGTTTTCGAAGAAGTAGAATGGTTTGAACCAGTTAGTCGAGATTTGGTAGCCGT
>NZ_JCBDGX010000066.1:0-40786 GCF_059834345.1 Vibrio sp. R11-SG3-ISO3-SZ | reverse complement strand
TGAAACCCGTTTTCTCGCTAAACAAGGTTACGTTGTCGGCTTTTTTCTGGTTGTGTTTGCCCTGACGAGCTTTGCCGTCGTTAGCGGCGTAAATGAAATTCGTGAGCAGCAAGAGACCTTAGTTCGCTTGCAGGCGAAGGATGCCACAGAGCGCGAACACATTCTCGCCGAGCAGCACGACTACGGCAGCGCCGCTTACTACAGCTTCCACCTCACCTACTCTGAGCCTCAGCCGCTTGCCTTTGCTGCCATGGGCCAGCGTGATGTGACGTCTTGGAAGCACCGCATCCGCATGCTAGCGCTCGAAGGGCAGATCTACGAAACCGACGCACAAAACCCGGAACTCTCCTTGGCAGGCTTTTTCGATTTTGCGTTTATTGTCAGTATACTACTGCCTCTGTTTGTGATTCTGTTACTCCATGATTTACGGGCGGGTGAGCGCGAAGCGGGTCGCTACGATCTGCTGTTGGTGAGCGCTAAACGTCAAGGCTCGCTATGGGCGGCACGTGCGTTGATTCTCTGCACGGGGCTCGCACTGGCACTGTTGATCCCCTTTGGTCTTGGTGCATGGACGATGGCAGTGCCCATCACCCAAGTCCTCGCGGTGATGGCCATCGTACTTGTCCACCTCGCGTTTTGGGCATGGTTGACCTTACTCATCGGAAAAACACTCACCCAGAAAGGTCAGCGCTCGGCGCGCATTGCCTCAGCTTTACTTGGTATTTGGTTAGCCTCGACGGTGGTGGTGCCCGTGGTCAGTGATAGCGTGATTAACCACACCATCACAGGTCCAAGTGGCGGCGACATCGTACTGCTGCAACGCGAAGAGGTAAACGGTGCGTGGGACAAACCCTTTTCTGATACTTGGGCGTCATTCTTAACTACCCACCCAGAATGGGCGCAAGCAACCGATATGCAATCACTGTTCGAATGGAAATGGTACTACGCGTTTCAGCAAGTGGGCGATCAAAAAGCCGCGCCACTGTCACAAGCGTATCGCCAAACACTACGCGAACGTGATGCCGCCGCTGGCTATGCAGCGTGGCTTTCGCCTTCAACGCTCACCCAACGTTGGATGACATCGCTGGCGAATACCGATGTTAAAGCGAGCATGCGCTACGAGCAACGTGTGCGCGATTTCCACCAATCGCTGAGACACTTCTACTACCCGCTGCTGTTTGGTGACGCGCCATTTAGCCATGATGAACTGGAGGCCATGCCGGTTTTCTCTGACGAGGGCTAAGGCTCGCTCACTCAAGCAATGAGCGAAAAAAAAGGCGCAGAGCAATCACTTGCCTGCGCCTTTTTCATAAATCTGCTCAGTTAAAGCTGGTTAATGTCTTCAAACGATCCTTGAATGTAAGAGCCGAGATGCGTGGCGTAGTGTCCACTTTCAATCAGCGCTAACAACTTGTGTTTAAGCTCCACTGGATAGAGACGTTTCTCTGCCAACTGTTCAATCGGCACCCACTCGACGCTTTGAATAAACTGCTCGTCATTCAGCCCTTTAAGGTTCTCTAAGTTCGGTGTGCCTTGATAATGGGTGATGTGATAAAAGAACTCGGCATGGTAGCGATGATTTTCCGTTTCAAGAAACTCGCGCACGCACACTAGCTCACCCACTTTCACGCTCAGCCCTGTCTCTTCAACGAATTCACGTTCAACACACGCCTTCGTGCTGCGATCAACCGATTCCATGCCGCCACCCGGCGGTATCCAGTACTCACCGGTAAAATCGTTGACTCTGAGCAACAACACGGCGCCTTGATCGACCAGTATGCCCGCGGCACGTATCCTGTGTTCCATGACTAATCCTTGTAAACATCCATTGCAGCTTGAATCAGCTGCATGTGTATCGGCACTAAATCCTCATGACGAGTGCGATAACCACCACCGACGACGCAGGCAATCGGCACACCTCGCCTCGTCGCTACTTCAAACATAGCTCTATCTCGTTGATATATCGCCTGTGTTGAGACATTAAAATACCCCAGTTCATCCTCTTGGTGAATATCCACACCGGCATCATAGAGAATAAAATCAGGCTGATGCAGATTCACAGCCATCTCAACCACGCTAGTAAAGTGACTTAAAAATGTCGCATCGTCTGTGCCCTTTGAAAGCGCCACATCGAGATTAGAATCCGGTTTGCGCGCCGGAAAGTTCTTGTCGCAATGAAACGATAGGGTAATGATCTCCGCCTCATCTCGACACAAGGTCGCCGTGCCATCGCCGTGATGCACATCGCTATCAACAATAAGCACAGTATCCACATGCTCATTGGTCAAGGCTCTTTTGGCCGCGATCACCAAATCGTTGATCAGACAAAACCCACTACCAAAATCATAATGCGCGTGATGGTAGCCGCCGCTCAAATGAATCGCCACGCCTCGCTCTAGCGCCGCGTCCACCGTTGCACAGGTACCCCCTGCCGAAGTGAGGGTGCGAGTGATCAGTTGCTCACTCCAAGGAAAACCAATACGGCGCATTTGGGCAGCAGGCAGTGCGCCGCGACACAAGAGATCAAGATATTGGTCGCAATGGGTACGCGCGGCTTCCTCCATCGTGATGGCACTGGGCGTCACCCAATCGACACGGTGTTGCCAAGGCGTTTGCTTGCGTATCGCCTCATACAGATAGCGATATTTGTTGATCGGGTAGCGATGCCCGTCAGGCAAGGGTAAATCGGAGTAGATCGGGTGGTATATCAGGGGGATCATGAGGACAACAAACACGTAACCATAACGCCCATGCTAGCAGCTCACGGGCGCAGGGAAAACGACTATCGATAGAT
Source organism: Vibrio sp. R11-SG3-ISO3-SZ (assembly GCF_059834345.1). NCBI lineage: Bacteria > Pseudomonadati > Pseudomonadota > Gammaproteobacteria > Vibrionales > Vibrionaceae > Vibrio > Vibrio sp. R11-SG3-ISO3-SZ. The sequence goes on along the minus strand of NZ_JCBDGX010000066.1, from coordinate 37,992 downwards.
GGACTTGGTGGATTGTCGAATCATCAAGTCTATCGGTGGTAAACGAGCCTCATGTCGTTCGCCTGACAACAAGTTCAACATCGAACGCGCAGAGACGGCGCCAATCTCTTCAATCGGCTGACGCAATGTTGTTAAAGCGGGCGTAAAGTATTGAGAGGTGGGCAAATCATCAAAACCGACGATGGAGACATCCTCTGGCACTCTAAAACCGTGGTCAGTTAGGGCTTTCATTGCGCCATACGCCGTTTGATCATTAGCGGCAAACAACGCAGAGAAATGCACTTTAGATTCAATCAGCTCAACCGTTTTCTCATACCCTGTTTCAGAGCTGAAATCGCCCTGTTTGATCAATTTTGGATTGGGTTTGATTTGCGCTTCAGTTAACGCTTTCTTGTAACCGGCAAAGCGTGCCCCCGAATCTGGTTGACTGGAGAGCCCTTTAATGTGGGCAATATTCACATGGCCAAGTTGCAACAGGTGCAGCGTTGCAATATATCCGCCCAGTACATTATCTAGATTCAAGGAGCGAACATTCTCCCCTTGAATGTCATAGCCTACCGCCACAACCGGAATGGATTTCGCCGTGGTGAGAATCGACTGCTCACTCAAGTTGCCCGTCACAACGATGATGCCATCGACGTTGCTTTTCATCAGGTATTCAAGCGCATGAATCTCAAGCTTATTTTGCCAATGTCCAGTCGCTAAAACCAAGGAGTAGCCTTGCGCCAGCAATACGTTCTCCATGTCATTGAGAATACGACTGGTGTAAGGACTGTCTGGATGCTGAATCAGCACACCAATCGTCATCGAGCGACGAGTCGTGCTTTGCTGCATATGAAAATTGGGCTTGTAGCCCAACGTGGTGATCGCCTGCTCGATCTTGTGGCTCTTGTCATCAGACACATAGGTGGTGCGATTTAAAAAACGCGACACCGTACTAGGCGAGACGCCAGCCAACGTCGCGACATCGTACACCGTGGGGGATTTTTTCTTCTTATTTGTCATAAGGTTGCTCGGCTCATCATGAGTCACTCACCGTAAGTGGCTGAACTATAATGGGACTGAGTCGTGTACTCAATCCCAACGATTGCGGCTTTGTGAGGTTCAGGCAAAACTCAATGGCAACCAGATATGACATCGCTCTGCCTGCGCCCACGTATGCGCGTCCCTCATTATTGGTACAGATAAGCGAAAATCATTCCCGGTCTGAAGTATCGCCCTGCGGTGTACTTTAACCCCGTGCTGAGTAACCACTTATGCAACTCAGCGTGATCCGGCCAATTATCCTTAGCAGCAAACTCGTCAGACGCGAGAGAGCAAATAAACTCATCGGTATCATCCGTCAGATTTGGATTAACACGCCCATCGCTAAGAAGATGACCTAAGTGTTGCAAATACGATACCCACTGCTGAGCGCGAGTCTTATCGATGTCAAATCGCTGCGCCATCGACTCTGGCGTCACCACGACCGAGCAATTGAAACCCTCCGGCGCGGCGAAAGGAATCTTCGCCATTTGGTACAGCGCCTGATAGACGGTATCCATCAAGGTTTCCGCTTGCGTTTGCTTTCCCGCCAAACGCAGCGCGGTGGCAACACTGAATTGCACACCAATCCAGACATCTTGCGCTTGGAATGCCTCGTGAGGACGCCCGTCTGCTAAGGTCATATTCGCCACCCCAAGCTCAGGACTGTTGGCAACAAAGTTAGTTTGGTAGATAAAATCCAAAGTTCGCTCAGTCCGCTGCGGCGCAAACAAGCGAGGTAGCCCCACCAATTGCAGGTAGCTGTCAGCCAGTAACGCATCACCAAAACTGTTATCTGAATCCTCCACCAGCTCAGCAAACTGAGGCGTAAAGGCGGCGGGTGCGCGGCTCAATAACTGCTGCTTCTTCACTTTACGCTGCGCCCTTTGGCCATCGTCACTCGCCTCATCGATCTCATCAAGATACGCGTTCAACACCGCGGCATCGCTCACTGCGTCACCACTCACCGCTAACCCCAATCCTTGTAGCTCAGCCAAACCTTCTCCTGTCAGGTGCTTGGCTTGGACCGGCGTAACGAAAAAGTGGTAATAGCCTTGCTTCTCATCCCATAAGGCACGTTCGAGGGTTGCCAAAGCGCGCTCGCTACGTTCATTGTACCCCTCGCTCAGCGCCATCTCACCAACACATTGAGCTAACTCAGCTGCCGCGCGCAACCCTGCGGCCCATAAGCTACCACAGTAGATAGAGATGCCATGAGACGACAGGTTATCAAACGTATCGTCCGTGCCACGTGTCAAAGGTAGATCCTCACCGGGGCCAATCAGTTGACTGAGGTACTCGATGCTCTCTTTCACCGCCGGCCAGCACTGTTCCACCACCGCCTGATCGCCGGTTTTCTGCCAGTGGCGGTAGACCATCAGGATGTATTTAGGTGCGAGATCCTTCCACTCTTTGACGTTATGCCAACTGTAGGCATCTGGCTGAATATCGTAAGGGCTGCCAAGATCGTGGATCACCGCGCCGCGCTCGGCACGTGTCCCTTGGTATTTTTCGTCAACCAGCTCAGCGTAAGGTTTGTCTTCATACTCCCAATAGCGCCGCAGAGTATTGTCACTGGCTAAAATTGCCCGCGCAAAATGCTTCATCACCGCCCCATCGAGTTGTGGCAACAAATACAGCAGTGAGAACGAACCGTAAAAATAAACATCCAGTGAGTTAAAGAAGGGATAATCGACACACTCTTTGACCAGCAAGGTATCTTCGACGTCCCACACGGTTGATTCCGCTAGAAACGAGAGGCTATTCATCGCCATCGTCGCGTAACGCAGGGCACTCTCTTGGCCACTAAACTTGGCCACTGCCTGGTCATAAAAGTCTTGTTGCTGGGTGACAATACGCTGCTCTATCTCTGAAAGCTTAGGCAAGGTCTGGGTTAATATCGTTTCAGCGCGCGATGGCTCAGGGAAGTAGCGAGCGTACGCTTTGTGACTTTGCCAACCGTCGAGAAGGATTTTGCTGTGATCCATCACTTGCGCGAAACGCAGCGATTGCGTTTCACCCGGCTCAAGCTTCACCTGAACACAAACTAGAGCACTGAGTGGCTCACGGCCACTGTAGATACCGCGGTCAAAATGATCATTGGTTCGCCCTGTATGCAGTGCACGCCACACTTGTTGCTGCGCCTTGCTGGCGTAAACCTGTGACTTAAGCGACACGGTTATCTTGCCCGCTTGAACTGTGCTCGCTGACGCTTGAACGCCGTAAATCACTTCGCCTTCAATATCACTGGCATACGGTGAGTTGGACGCCAAGCGCACACCACTGAACTGCGTCTCACCTTGATCAAGCACAATCGGTTGATGCTGATGCCCAATCGGGTTTTGCACCAAGTGACAACAGGAATCTTGTACGCCATCTCGTGCCTTTTGGTAGGTCGCTCCCATCAAGTTATTCAGCGGCTGGACCACTGTAACCCACTGAGCTTTATTGCTGCGGTTGGTGAGCTGAAGTTGGTTCCAGTGCACAGGTAGACTGCAAAGTTCTGGGGCATCTTTGACCACAGGAGAGACCACTTGGCGAGTTAACTCAATATCACCGAGTCCATGATAGTCATACTCCGCCAACGGATACAGCGCCCGATAATGCACTCGACTGGCGTCAACAGAGGGCACCACTGCACCACGCTGCGGTGTCAATGACCACGCGTGGGTCGACCCATTGACCAACAAACCATTAAAAAAGTCGATCGCGACCAGTAGCTGAGTCTCAACGCTTGTCTCGTCAGCCTGAATTGCCTGGTGCGTTGCGGCGCTAAATTCAATATTCCAGCGTAGGAAGTACTCTTTGTTGATCAAGTAGAACTGACCAGACAAAATGGTTTCCCTAATTAAGGATAGTAGCTCATCTTTATTATTACATTGTGATATCTCACGTAAAAATATCGCCGGATAGTAATTTAAATACAGTTTCGCTTCAGAAAAATCTGATATGTCCAAATTCTCAACGTGATGTTCATCCATCACAGAAATATAGAAATCGTTGAAATAGACATCATCCTCTTGGCAATCAATAAATATACCAGGAGTGAAACTAAAGTTTGGCGTTTTACCTTGCGGCGTTAAGGTGAAAGTGTTGCCAATACCACCCACCGCCATCCCCGTATTTTCAGGGGTGGTTGAGATAGGCGTATACCAAGGCTGGATAAATTCAACGGCGTTGCCTTTACTGCACAGAACGTCCGATGGACCAAAATATGAAGTGTATGGAATTTTATTTATCATAATGTGAAAACCAACATTGAATATTTATATTCATCAATTAATATCCTCTTCAAAGGAGATATTAATATGTTTAAAATCGTTAAAGGGAAATTTGGAGATTTTCACTCCACAACACTCTTAAATTCAAAACTCGGCATCTGCGTCGAAATCATTCAAGACTTTGGTGCCATTATTAACCAATATCGGGTCAATCATAGTCCTTTCTCATTTATTGTTGGCTATCAAGACAGTCAAAATGTGATTCAATCTCACCCTTTTTTCTCTCGTAGTGCCAAACTGTTTCCCTTCCCTAACCGCCTAAAAAACGGTCAATATCACTACCGAGGGCATGACTATAGATTACCGGCGAACTTTCCTTGGTCTGAACATGCCGTACATGGCCTACTTTACAATCAACCGTTTCAAGTCGTTGAGGCCGATGCACAAGAGCACTTTGCCACGGCGCGTTTTCGCTATGAGACCGACCATCTTGCCGACGGTTTTCCGTTCGCTTTCCGGCTCGACGTCTGCTATCACATTGATGAGACTGGCCGCCTTCGCTGTTATACCGAGATCACCAACACCGGCGAATCCCCTTTCCCTTATGGCGATGCTTGGCATCCTTATTTTTCGCTCGGTGATTCACTGGCGCAGTGCCAACTGAGCCTAAGCCCTCATCAAGAGGTCGTACACCGCGATGATTTACCCACCGGCGAATACACGAGCAACACCGCCCTCAGTAGCCCAACGACGCTCGCCGATGTCACACTCAATCATTGCTATCGATTTCATCAAAGCAGTGATCAATCGCTAACCCTAACCCGAGCGGATCAACAAGCCCGTCTCGACTACCAGCAAGGGGCAAATTACCCTTTTATTCAGCTCTACACGCCAGCGTCGGAGCCGAGTATTGCAATTGAACCTATGTCATGCCCTGCTGATGCGTTTAACAATCACATCGGTTTATTGGAACTTAACCCCGAGCAAACCGCGCAGTTTGAGTGGCAATGCCACGCGCACTATCAGCCACGGCGCTGATGCACTGATCGTCGGGGAGGCTAACCTCCCCGAGCGTTGGTTAGCCTAGCGTCACCTCAATGCGGTGGTCACCCGCCGCCAATACGGGCACTTTATTGCCCTCGATACGTTCACCATTGACACGTAACTCAGCCACACCCTTACTCACCCGGTTAGGGTTATCGACATGGATGTGGTACGTGGCGCCGCGAAATTGTCGAGTCACACGAAATTCTGGCCACGCTTTGGGAATGCAGGGGTCGATGATCAATCCATCGATGTCCGGTCTTACGCCCAAAATCCACTGTGTGCCCGCGACGTAAGTCCAAGACGAGGTGCCCGATAGCCAAGCATTGCGTCCCAATCCAAACTGCGGATGCTCATCACCCAGAATGTTTTGTGGGTAACAGTATGGCTCCGATTCGAATGTCTCAATCACATCATTTTTCGAGGCAGGATTGATTTGACGATAGTACTGATACGCTCGATCACCATTGCCCATCTTCGCCTCAGCAATCATCACCCAAGGGTTCGCGTGCAGGAAGATGCCGCCATTTTCTTTCGCCCCAGGTGGATACGTCGAGACGCCACCTAAGTTAGGATCAAAGCCGTTATAGCCTGGTGTTGACAGCTTAATCCCATTGGCGGTATTGAGTTTCGAGTAGACAGAATTCAGCGCCGTGGTGGCACGCTCGCCATCAGCAAACCCAGAGATCACTGGCCAGCTTTGACCATTGGTGTAGATTTGCCCTTGCGCGTTGATGTGTGAGCCAATCGGCTGACCTTGCTCATCAAAATAACGGATAAACCATTCGCCATCCCAGCCGCATTCGTTGACGGTGGATTTCATCTGCTCATACTGCGCTTGGTATTGCTGCGCACGTTGCTCGTCACCCCGTAAGCGACACAAATCAAGCATATCCAACAGCGCTTTACCGTACATGTTGGCGACCATCATCGACTCGGCGCCAGTGGGTAAGTTAACCGTGTCATTCCAATCCGCAAAACCCAGTAGCGGCAATCCGTGTTGACCGGTGTTGCTGCGCGTGAACTCTATCGCTCGGCATAAATGCTCCCACACTGAGGCAGATTCAAGCGGTTGACCCTGTTTATCTTTTTGATAAAACGGAATCGATTTGTCGAGAAACGCACCGTTGCCAGTCTCTTTGACGTATTGGGTGACGGCATAAATGATCCACAAGTGATCATCGCCATAGTAATCCGGTCGGTCTTCTTCTTCTCGCGAGTCACCGGCATTGGCTTCCATCGTAGAAGGGAAGAACTGGTGCATCGCGGAGCCATCTTGGTTTTGGACCGATAAAAGACGCTCAATAAACTCACGCGCCTCTTCCGGCATATGGGTAATCACGCCCAACGTATCTTGTGATGAGTCACGAAAACCAATACCACGCGCACCGTAGCCAAGCTGATACAAAGACAAGTAACGTGACCAGTTCTTAGTGGTATGACACTGACGTGGGTTGTGGATGTTCAGCATCGAGTTCATCGCCGGATCGGGCGTTTCTACCTGAACGGTCGCCAGGTAAGCTTGCCAATGATCGGCTAGCTCAGCAAAGGCTTTATCCACTTGGGCGTGATCGCGGTATTTCTCCAGCATGGGCGCGGCCTCAGCCAAACTCGACATTTGCGTCAGTTGCACGACTGTGCGCTCACTCGCTTGAGGCTCAATCCAACCCAAACGCAAATTGAGCGCGCCGATGTTGTCGCCACGTAAACACTCGCTGTTGCCCAGTTCCTCTGCAAACAACTTCTCTGGCGCGGCCCAACTGCCATAACCGTGATTACCGAGAAACACTTGGCGGTCGCCATCGAATGAGGTCGCTACTCTGTCAGCGGTCATCAAGTTGACGGCATAATCGCGCTTCATAAATGCGTATTGCTCTAAGACGGTATGACCGCTCGCCTGTTGATGCGCGTTGAGCGTCATCGTTTGCGGCACCCAGTCCGCGTTGACGAGCTGCTTAAGGGCATCAAAATGGGTAAATTCGAACACTGGCACAACATCTACGTGCAACGCCTCGTCACTGATGTTGGTGATTCGGATGTCTTCGAGCAAGACGGGGGCATCTTTAGGTACAAAGAAGGTCGCCTCACAGCGCACCCCATACCCTTCGGCGATGATGGTGGTGTATGACAGCCCGGTATGGTTCTCAAACTTATCGAGAGGTTTAAGCGTCGGTGTATAGAAGGGTGAAAACACCTGAACATCGCCTTGGCGGTTTTTCACCTTTAGGTATAAGGTCGACCCTTTAAACTCTGAGTTGGGCAACTGAGCGATGTATTTGGTGATGCGGTTGAGGGCTGGGTCACCTTTACACAATACCACGCCGCCATTGCTGTCGACCAAGCCGCCAAACTCGAGTGTGCCCACGTAGTTACACCACTTGATTGGCGTACATGGTGTGGTGGCGACGTATTCTTTGTTGTTATCGTCAAAATATCCGAAATTCATGTCACTATCCCTGGCTCCCCCAAACCGAGGGAGCAATTCATTAAATCGTGTAATAAAGCGAATGAGATTCGCCGTGAGTGGCAGCCTTAGCTCGCGAGCGAGTTTTCGCTCAGCGCGTCAAACAGATGAATCGCGTCGAGATCGAGGTATAAAGTCAAATCCTTCACATCGACTTCTGCCGCTTGGGTTTCAACCATCAACGGCTGACCACTGACCTCGGTTTTCAGCAAAATGCTGGCGCCGAGCAGCTCTTTGTCTTTAATGGTGACAGGAATCGGCAGCACGCGGTCATGGTCCACTTGCTCTGCACGCAAATGGATATCGGTTGGGCGCACGCCAAAGTGCAGTGCGAGGTTTTTCGACGCGTGCGCTTTAAAACGCTCTGGCAATGGGATCTCGACGTCGCCAAGGGCAACAAAGAACGCCCCTTGCTTTTCAATCAACTTCGCATCCAACATGTTCATCGACGGGTTTCCGATGAACTGCGCAACAAATTTGTTGGCAGGGCGTTTAAAGACTTCGGTTGGCGTACCGACCTGCGCCACATAGCCATCTTTAAGAATGACGATGCGATCGGCGAGCGTCATCGCCTCAATCTGATCGTGGGTCACGTAAATCGTGGTGGTTTTCAGCTCACGATGCAGTTGCTTGATTTCTTCACGCATCACACCGCGCAGCTTCGCATCAAGGTTCGATAAAGGTTCATCAAACAAGAATACCTTAGGTGTACGAACCATAGCGCGCCCCATGGCCACTCGCTGGCGCTGACCGCCCGATAACTCTCTCGGTTTACGCTCAAGCAAAGGTTCGAGCTCAAGCATTTTGGCGGCTTTGCGCACTTCAACGTCGATATCTGGCTTTTTCATCCCTTTTAGTTTGAGGGCAAACGCGATGTTCTCGTACACCGTCATGTGCGGGTAGAGCGCGTAGCTTTGAAACACCATCGCCAAATCACGATCTTTGGCATCGATTTTGTTCATCAGCTTGTCGCCGACAAAAATATCGCCAGACGAGATGCTCTCCAACCCCGCGAGCATGCGCAGCGTGGTCGATTTACCGCAGCCAGAAGGGCCAAGGAACACCACAAACTCACCATCATTGACGGTAAAATCGAAGTGCTTTACGACGTCCACATCACCAAACGATTTTTTAATGTTACGAAATTCTACTTTAGCCATTAGTTGTTCTCCTCAGCGCGCTCTAGCAACATATTGCGATAGGCAATGGCGCTCTGTTTCAAAGTTCTTTGTTGAGTTTGGTAATCGACATGGACGATGCCGAAACGTTGGTGGTAGCCAAATGACCATTCGAAGTTATCCATCAGGCTCCACGCAAAATAACCATCGACGCGAACGCCCGCTTTGATAGCGTTGTCGACCGCTTCTAAATGCGATTGGAAGTACGCCACACGTTGCGTGTCGTCAACGCGGCCCTCGCAGACGTCATCATCACCGGCAGCGCCGTTTTCTGTGATATAGACAGGCGGTAGATTGGCGTAGCGCTCTTTAAAGCGCACCAAGAGATCCGTCAGACCTTGTGGATAAATTTCCCAGCCAATGTGGGTGTACTCCGACTCTTGCGGTTTGATGGTCTCAATCTCACCTTGCTCGTTGTAACGGGCAACGCTGCGGCTGTAGTAGTTCAGGCCAACATAATCCACCGGCGCTGAAATCACTGCCAAATCACCTTCTAGGATCATCGGCATATTGGCGGCGTGTTTTTCCATCACCACCGCTGGGTACTCCCCTTTAAGTACCGGATCCATGAACCAGTGATAACTCTCCGCTTCACAGTAATCCGCCGCGCCTTGGTCTTCTGGCGTTAGTGGGTAAGACGGCGTCGCGTTAAATACAATGCCATGCAAAGAGGCTGGTGCATTGGCGCGCAGGATTGGCATCGCCAAGCCGTGGCCAAGCATCAAGTGATGAGACGCTAAAAAGCCCTCTTTGTCCCCTTCGATACCCGGTGCATGAATTCCCCAGCGGTAGCCGAGAAAAGCGGCAACAAACGGTTCGTTAAGCGTAGTGTAAACATCAATTTTGTTGCCAAAATACTCACTGACAACTTGAGCATACTCAGCAAACTTGTAAGCTGTTTCACGATTTAACCAACCGCCCTTGTCTTCAAGGTATTGAGGCAGATCCCAATGATAGAGCGTGACATAGACCTTTAAACCACGAGCATGACACTCATCGATGATCTGCTCGTAGAACGCCAATCCTTGTTCATTAACCACGCCGTCTTGTGGCAAAATGCGCGGCCACGCCATGGATAAGCGGTAAGCATCCACACCGAGACTATGAATCATCTCAATGTCTTGTTTCCATAAATGGTAGTGATCGCAAGCTACAGCGCCGGTGTCGCCATTGTCGACTTTGCCAGGCACGGCGCAAAAGGTATCCCAAATAGAGGGCGTACGACCGCCTTCATGGATGCCACCTTCGATTTGGTAAGACGAGGTCGCCACACCAAAGACAAATTCCTTACTGCGTAATTTTGAGTCACTTGGAAGTTGATATTTATTCATTTTCTTACCTTATCTAACCTTTTACTGCACCCGACGTTAAGCCGCTGATCATCTGTTTTGACGCGAAGAGATACGTCACCACCAAAGGCAAAATGGAAATGGTGGTCCCCAGCATCACCGCGCCCCATGGCGTATTAGGAATCCCTTGCACACTGCGCAGGGCTTGAGTAATCACGTAGTTTTCTGGCGTCGTCAGTACAACTAACGGCTGCATGAACATATTCCAGAAGAAGACGAACTGAACGATAGCCAATGTTGCCAACGCTGGTTTCATCAATGGCAAAACCACGCTCCAGTAAGTTCTAAACTCCCCCGCTCCATCCAGTTTAGCCGCTTCAAGCAACTCTTTCGGAATCGAGGCCACAACGTGCTGACGCATCAAGAAAATACCAAACGGCGTCGTAGTAAACGGCAGCCAAACCGCCATGTGGTTATCAAGTAAGCCAAGGAACTTGACGATCATAAAGTAGGGAATCAAGCTCAGCACGGGCGGGATCATCATGGACCCAACCAACATGCCGAACAGGATATTTTTGCCGCGGAACTTGAACACAGCGAAGGCATAGCCCCCCATGCTACAAAACAGCAGCGAAATCGTGGTGCCTAGGAAGGCAACATAAATCGAGTTAAACATCGCTTGCCAAAAAGGCATGATCTCTTGCAGTTTGGCGTAGTTGATCGCCAAGCTGTCACCAATGGCAAAGCTGATACCCGAACCAAAGATTTCGGTGCGGTCGCGTGTGGATAACAGCGCCGACCAAACAAACGGAAACACCGTCACAATCGCAGAGACAATCAGAATGATGCCCAATACGACCATCAGCACCTTAGTGAAAATTTCAATTGCTCGGTCGCTGGGCTTGATGGCTGCCCAAATCGACACTGGCGAAGTCGCAGAGTGAGTCGTCATGGTTATTGCTCCCCTAAGCCTTTTTTACCGAAGAAGAAGAATTGAATCGTGGTACACGCAGCGATCAAGGCAAACAGCAACCAAGAAATCGCTGAAGCGGTGCCCATCTCTAGCCATTCCCAACCCACTTTGTAGAGGTACATGGAGATAGTGAGGCCCGATTGACCCGTACCGCCAGTACCACGTGTCAGAACGAACGGTTCTTCAAATAGCTGTAGGTTACCGATGATGGTCATGGTGACCGCGAAGAAGACAAACGGACGAATCATCGGCAGTGAAATGTTCCAAAAACGGCGCAGTGCGTTGGCGCCATCCATACGGGCAGCTTCTAGGATGTCTTTGGGTATGGTCATCAAGCCTGTGGTGTAGAGCACGATGTTGAAACCGGTGTATTTCCAAAACACCATGATGGCAATCGATGGTTTCACCATAGTCGCATCATCTAACCAACGAATCGGCTGGTACTCATTCACCCAACTGAACGCCCATCCAAACAGAGAACTGTCAGCCAACGCCATCAAGGTTTGGTTGATGATGCCGGAGTTTGGCGAGTACATGTTGAAGAAGATCAGCGATGCCGCAACGGTTGAGGTAATAAACGGCAGAAAATACGCTGACGTTAACCAATGACGAAGACGGTCACCCATTGACACCAAAATGTACGCCACAGGAATGGCGACAAGGTGCTGAGCCACACCGGATGTGATGGCTAACCACAACGTATTTTTCAATGAGCGCCAAAGCCACGGGTCGGTCAATGCAATGTAGTAGTTCTCATACCCCACATATTGCATCGCGCCGAGTCCTTCGACTGGGTTCCACTCATGGAACGAGAGATAAACAGAAAAAAGTAACGGGAAAATCCCAAATACAGAAAAAATAATCAAAAACGGCAATAGGAATCCGTACGGTGTAAGCGCTTTCAAATTTAGGCGAGAAAAAAGACTCTGACCGGTTGAAGTTTCCATGGCGCTGCTCGCTGCTTGATTCATAGTAACGACCTCTTACCTAGGGAGACGCAGAGTTGCGTCTCCCAAACTTAAAACAAACGTTGACTTACAGGTTGCGCGTACGACGCTTGATCAAACGCTCTGCTTCTTGCAGTGCGGTTTTGATGTCTTTGCCTTCATCCAGCACTTCCATCAACGCGTTTTCTAAGATGATAGAGCGCGCGACGTGGTCACCTTTTGCTGGCGCCACTGGCTTGATGTTCTTCGCCACTTCAGCAAACAACAAACGCGCTTTCTGTCCACCGAGGAAGACCACTTCTTCTTGGAACAGATCGTCATCGTAGGTCGTCACGTTCGCTGGGAACGCAGCAATAGTTTCAAAGTGCTTGAGCTGCACATCACGGTTAGTCGTCATGTATTCAATCAACTTCCACGCTTCGTCTTGCTTAGTCGATTGTGTCGGAATAGAAAGGAATGAACCGCCCCAGCTGCCGTAGATGCCATCTGGTAAGTTCGATACACCCCACTTACCGGCGGTGTCTGGTGCGATCCAGTTATTTAGGTGACCCAATAGCCAAGCACCTGACAACTGCGTGGCGAATGTGCCATTACGGAAACCTTCGTACCACTCGTTTGACCAAGCCAAGATACGACCATCTAAGCCTTTGTCACGGATCTGCTTCGCCACTTCGAACGCATGAACAAAGCGCTCAGACGTCACAACAGGCTCGCCGTTGGCATCAAAGTACAGACCTTCGCCTTCCGGCACAGTCGTAAAGATAATCGCTTGCGCAACGTCCGCCGCAGAGGCAATCAACTGGACATTTTGTGCTTTAAGCTTTTCACCCGCCGCGATGTAAGAATCCCAATCTTTAATGGCTTCATTGACATCAATACCGGCGTTTTCAAAAATGTCGGTACGGTAGTACATCACACCTGGGCCTAGGTCGACAGGGATACCGTAGACATCACCATCACCGCCCTTGCCTTGTGTCCATGCATAAGGCGCAAAGCGATCGGCGTATTTGTCTGCCCCATATTGCTCAGATAAGTTCACCAAACCGCCAGAGGCAACAAACGGACCGATTTTTTCGACATCGACTACGATCACATCACCTGCGCCCGACCCTGTTGCCAAGTTGGTAGTCAACTTGGTGTGGTGGTCACCATGGTTGTTCATCAGGTAGTCGACCTTGATGCCAGACTCTTTTTCAAATTCAGGCAGAAGCACTTTTAAGCTGCTGTCAAAATCTGGAAATCCATCAAAGCGAATTTGACTGTCTGCTGCTGTCGCTGTGGCAGCAAGCCCGAGTGCAACCGCGCTCGAAAGCGCTAAGGTCTTAAATTTCATGTCTTATCCTTAATCTTGTTATTGGTGTTTAAACGAGTGCTATAGGGTACTGTTTAGGTCCTTGACTGAATCTCGCACTACCAACGCGGGGTTGAGTTTGAAATTCACATCACGCTTGTTTTTGTTCAGTTTTTGCAAGGTGAGCTGTACGGCCTCAATGCTCATTTGCTCAATGGGGAAGTTGATTGTGGTTAACGATGGGGTGAGGTAACGAGCGAAAATGTTATCGTCAAATCCCACCAGCGACACCTCCTCCGGGATAGAGAAACCTGCGCTGCGTAGCACCTCAAATGCACCAAAAGCCATGTGATCGTTCGACGCAAAAATCGCGCTGAATCGGCACCGACGCTTGAGCAGTTTTTTGGTGGCGATAACACCGGTCTCTTCGGTAAACCCTGCCTCCGAGACCAGCGCTTCGTTGTACTCCAAGTCTGCTTCCTCCAGTGCACTTCGGTAACCCTGCAAACGCCCCCGTGCGTCTGACTTATCCAAAGGCCCTGTGATACAAGCAATCTCGGTGTGCCCCTGCTGCAAAAGATATTGAGTCGCCAGTTTGCCCCCCAACTCGTTGTCAATATCGATGCAGCTCTGATACATCTCTGGAATAAAACGGTTCACTAACACAACAGGAATCCCTTGTTCTTCCAGAGCGATCAGATAGTCATCACACAGGTGTTGAACATGAAGAATTAATGCATCGACCCTACGTCCTAGCAAAAACTCCACTGACTCACGTTGCCCCTGCTCCGTGTTTGAGCCAGCTGTCACCACTGCGTGATAACCAAAGCGGCGCAGGTTTTCCTCTAGACAATGGAGAATGCCCGAGAAGAAAGGCCCACCTAGCTCCGGTACAACAATCCCAACGCTACCGGTACGACTCGACGCTAAGGCTTGAGCAATCGAATTGGGACGATAGCCCAGCTCTTTGATCGCTTTTTCCACCTTGAGCTTCTTGTCGTGACTCACGCGACTGGTACCGTTAATGACTCGAGATACCGTCGCCTGAGAAACCCCCGCATGCTCGGAAACGTGTTTAATTGTTGCCACTGAAACCTCAATACTGCTTTGACTTGAAACCGCTTACAGGCTGAGTATTCCGTAGTTGAAGGGAGGAATGAGTGAGTGTCATCACACTAATTTTTGGAAAAAAATGGCGGTTTTGGAAAAATAGAGAGCCGCTACAGTTTCAATCGTCGCCATGAAACAGTTTCATGAAATAACCACACACCTTTTATTTATCAGGCCAAAAAATAGCCTAATAGCATGTGTTTTTATGGGGCATAAAATAAAAAAAAGAGAGGCAAATACCTCTCTAATATAATACTTAATAGTGAAATTATTGGCGCAATATAAAGCTGGCCGTTAATTCAAATTGCACTTGCGCCAGTTGTTCCAACTCTTTTCCTTGAGTCGCGAGTTGGTGTGAGCGATCTAAATTCTGCTCTGCTAAGGAGTGAATGTGACTGACGTTCTTAGTGACATCACTGGCCACCGACTGGTGCTCCGTTGTCGCACACGCGATTTGATGGCTACGCTGAGAGACCTGATCCAATCGGCTATGCACTTCATGCAGTCGCGCATTGACTCGCTCGGTTTGCTGCATGCTCTGCCCCATCCCATTCAAACAACTGGCAATTTGTTGGCTAGCGAGATCCGAGCGCTGTTGCAATCGCTCAATTTTACTTTGAATCTCTTTCGCACTGCTGGTGGTCTGCGCTGCTAAGATTCGCACTTCATCGGCCACTACAGAGAATCCTCGGCCATGCTCACCGGCGCGCGCGGCTTCAATCGCCGCATTCAGTGCAAGTAAATTGGTCTGCTCTGAAATACCGGAAATGGCCTCCAATATCGACTCAATGCTGGCACTTTCAGCCTCCAGTACTCCAATAGTTTCCGTGACTTGGTTAAGCTCTTCAGAAAGCGATTCCAACATCGCCACATTGCTATTCATCTCTGTCTGCGCGTGCTGGGAGTGCTCAACGGCGCCTGTGACTAGGGAGAGCGTCTGCTCTGCTGAGCTCGCGATGTCTGTCACCGAGCACTCGATTTGCTCCATCGCCGTCGCTACCAGTAGCGTTTGCTCCGTCTGTTGACTGATCGCTTGATTGAGCTCTGCGCTAATGGTTTGGTTGGAAAGTGAGGCCTCATTGACCTGCGCACTGGATTGACGAATACGCTCAATCATCTCCGACAGATGACGCACCACGACATTGACCTTTTGCGCCACCTGGCCAAACTCGTTGCGCGCTGAATAATCGACATCAGACGTAAGATCTTTCTGCGCGATGGCATCGAGTGCCCCCAGTAAGAGCCGTGTCGGTCGGCGCACCATACTGGCAAAACTCAAACCCAACACAAGCGCGACAACAATAGAGCCAAACGAGATGCCGATAAACAAGGTTTGTGTTGCCTCGGTGGCCGATTTTGCCTCTTCATACAGGTCATTGGCGACCTGATTGGCAAAGCGTGACAAGCCATCGATATGCTCGAGCTGACGATCAATGGCTTGTTCCAACTCCTGACGTAGTTGTCGCAATTGTTCTGCCTGCTCTACGGTTTGCAGGTGCCAATGCACCGCACCCTCTTGAGAAAACGCATGTAGCTTTAGGCGCTGTAAGGTACCTTCTAGCGTTTGATAGACCTTTGGCGCAACCGCGGTTAAGGCTTGTTCGCTCTCCTCCAAATAACGTTGACGCGTCGTAAAACGTCGCGCCACTGAGCGCAGCTCTGTCATGTCTTTCTGCTTGTAGACCTCATTCGCTTCATTGCCCAGCAACGACACTTGACTGGTCAATCCATCCAACGCTCGCTGAGCTGACTCTGATTGTGCATTTGTACGCGCACGTTGAAGCGAGTTACTCAACTGCGTCATCAGTTGTTGGAATTGAGATTGAAGATAGTCACTGCGATCTTGCGCATCAAGCACATCGGTATAGGCGCTCATCACCGCTTCCAAACCACCGAGCGCCAATTGCCCTTGTTCTCTGACGGGTGTGAGGAATGGCATGAGCTGAGGTTGATGCTGCGCTGCCGATTCAAACCACTCCAACTGACTAAGATAAACATCGCGATTGACGGCTATCCGCTCTTCAAAAGGGGGCAACTCATCCAAATACTGAGCCGATAAAAAGGGCGTAAGACTACGATTGATATTAAGAAAATCGATGGTCAACTGCGCAGAGCGCAACATCAATGGCGTCGTATCACGAGTAATCGACTCCATCTTATCTGTGACATCTTGGCTACTGTGTACAGAGAGCCACGCCGATCCGACCATAATCGCAATCAAGCAGATAAAGCCCAAATAGAGGCGTGACACAAGGGTTTGAAATGGCATAGGTTCACCCGTTCTTGACCGAATCTAAAACACTTCGGTGTTTGACAAGGATAAAAAATGGGCACAAAACTGTGCCCAAACTGGAGTTAAATTGGCTAGTCGACCCGTTCCCACCAATCTGCCTTGTGGGACCAATAAGTTGGACAGTAAATTACCCTAGGCTTACCACCACGCTTCGAACATGGCACCGACAGCCACGGTGTCTGCGGTTGTTTTATCACCCGCTGAGCCTGTCGTTTCTACATCGCCAACGGTTGTGTAGAAGCGCAGCATCGGACGGCTCCAAGGCAAGCCTCCCAGTGACACGTTTTGAGATAATGTCACTTTCCAACCGGTTTTCTCACTGCCATCGTCCCAATCTTCCATCGCATAGCCAGCTTCTAGCCATGTTGAGTGAACGTCATCCCATTGATACTGTGGACGAACGATACCGGCGTATTCGCTTTTCTCATCGGTATCAGCACCTGAAATATCTTTGTACGACACTAAGTAATCGATAATAAATTGCTCAGACGCTTTGTAGCCCCCTTCGACACTTGCGTAGAAGACCTGCTTGTCACCTGCTAGCTCGAATACTGAGTTGTCAGCGCCATCGGCGTATTTCATCACTAACTTATTAGAGCTACCTACGCCAAGTACGGCACCGACTTGCCAAGCGGTTTCATCTTCAACGTTTACTGCAGGATTTTTCTTCACAACAATGTCGCCATCTTCGTCAATCACGATTTCCTCACTCGCTGAGCTGTTGGCTTCACTAGAAGCAAAACCATAGTTCGCGTAAAGGTCTAGATTGCCGAAACCCAAATTGATTCCATGTAACTTTGACGTAATAGCATAGCGGCCCGCATCGTTGCCTAATGCCCCGTCGGAGCTGTCCACTGCACCAACAAAGCCCATATCCAGCTTCACGCCACCCAAGTTTAGGTTGTTGAAGCCCGCGCCTTGGCCATCATGAGACATCCAGAAGTAATCATTCAGACCTTGTTGTGGACGCTGATGGAAGTCACGACCCGCCCACATGTAGAGCTCTGGTTGGCTTTCAAAAATGTTGGTAACACCGGCATACATTTTCTTCAAATTCACGCCGCCTGATGAACCCCATTGGTCGTTGTTCCAATCATCCACCATGAAAACCAAATCCCATTTGGCACCATTGTCTGCTTGGAAGATTTTGGCTAATTGAACTTCACCACCGTTCGCTTCGTTACCCAAACGGCCAAGAGAGCGACCACTGCTGCCCACTTCGACATAACGGTTGTCGCCTGACGAGTGGTGCGCGCCATAACGTGCGTAACCTGAGAAGATAATGCCTTGAGGCACTTGCGTATCTGGGGTCAACACAGCTTGTTGTTGGTCATTGACGTAGTCAATTTCAACCAGCTTAGACTCTAATTCTTGAATACGTTGCTCTAATGCCGAAATATCGGTTTCCGCAGCAAGGACAGAGGCAGAAGCGAGAGTGGAAGCCACCGCTAAAGTTATTGGTAAAACTCTAAAATGTTTCATGTTATATCCCTATTTAATTTAGGTTTGTTTTAATTCAGGGAAATAATAAGCAATGAAACCTTTGAAAATATTTGCCGACTTCACATCCGATTATTGAAATAAGCGTCATGAAACTGTTCTATTCAAGAGATTTAAAAATTAAAACAAGACTTTCATAGAGTTATGACGTTGTTTTTCAGGTTAGGCGAGGATGAAATCGGTTTCATTTCATGAGATTTGGCGAAATTTGTCACGAAAACGAGTCGACAAACAGGCGAACAAAAAACAACTCGAATGAAAACTTTCGACATTATGAAAGATTTCATTCTCGCTCAACGGCTTTTCTTCGCTCTTGGTGATTTGCCTTTAAAAGAACGTCTCTTTTTGTAGGCCGGACGCTCAACCTTAGGTAAATGACGCAGCGATGGCGGCACGTCACCAAATTTGACCTGCTGCATCAATCCGTCGATGCTCTGTTGGAGTGCTTGCATGAAAGGTTGGTAGGCTTGATTTCGCTCGGCCATACCTTGCAACTGGTGCTCCCAATGGGCGGTCATGTCAGGGTAGGTGGATTCGCTTGGTAAGGCGTGAATTAGCCCGCGCCCGGCGGCGGAGCTCAATATGGCTTTGCCTTGGCGGGTGAGGAGTTGACGCTTAAATAGCGTATCCAAAATACCGGCTCGAGTGGCTTCGGTACCTAACCCGTCGGTCTCTTTTAAGATGGCTTTTAATGCTTTGTCTTCAACGAATCGGCCGATGCCTGTCATCGCTTGCAGGAGCGTGGCTTCGGTAAAATGTTTCGGCGGCTCTGTTTTTCTCTCCTTGATCTCTCCCTCTCGGCAGGTCAGCACTTCTCCTTTCGCCAGCGGTGGCACCGTCTCAACGCCTTGATCGTCATCATCCACTTTACCCATCAGTGCCTTCCACCCCGCTAAGACCAATTGTCGACCTTTGGCGACAAACGCACCTCCGGCGATCTCAAACACCAACTTGGCTTCGGCATACACGGCTGCAGGGTAAAACTGCATCAGATATTGGCGAGCAATCTGCTGATAGATTTTCATTTCACTTGCAGAGAGCGCATTGACTGACGCTTTTTTAGGCGTCGGAATAATCGCGTGGTGCGCATCCACCTTGCTGTCATTCCATGCTTTGGACTTCAAGGAGAGATTCGCCTCCTCCACCGCCGTGGACAGATCCTTGGCGTTATTGGCAATCGCATCAGAGACCGAACGCGCCTGCGAGTAGTGCTCAAGCGGCAGGTAGCGGCAATCTGAGCGTGGGTAGGTGATGAGCTTATGTTTTTCGTACAAAGATTGGCAGGTATCAAGCACTTGTTGTGCGCTCATACCAAAACGCTTGGCGGCGTCAATTTGCAGGGCAGAGAGCGAATAAGGAAGCGGCGCCGACTGTTTAGTCTGCTTTTGTTCGGACTCCACCACTGTCGCGGGCTGATTGGCAATACGGCTTGCAACGTTCTCAACCAGCTTGCGGCTCAATACTCGGCCTTCTTCATCGAGCCAAGGCTGACAGGCTTCACTCGGCTTCCATCTCGCGCGAATATCAAACGCCTGATCCCCCTGCTGATAGGGAATCAACGCATGCAACGTAAAATA
Organism: Vibrio sp. R11-SG3-ISO3-SZ; assembly: GCF_059834345.1. NCBI lineage: Bacteria > Pseudomonadati > Pseudomonadota > Gammaproteobacteria > Vibrionales > Vibrionaceae > Vibrio > Vibrio sp. R11-SG3-ISO3-SZ. The sequence goes on along the minus strand of NZ_JCBDGX010000066.1, from coordinate 18,082 downwards.
ATCTTTAGGTACAAACTGCTCAATCTCTTCATCTCGGCGCACCACTAGGCCGAGTACCGGAGTCTGAACGCGCCCAACGGATAAAACGCCCTGATAGCCCGCTTTTTGCCCCAACAAGGTGTAGGCCCGCGACATATTCATTCCATACAACCAGTCGGCGCGTGAACGCGCCAGCGCGGAAACAGAAAGGGGGATAAAGTCACGGTTGCTGCGCATTTGGCTAAGCGCACGTTTAACGGCTGGTAAGTTCAAGTCACTGATCAGCAGACGTTGCATCGACGTCCTCTTACCTTGGGGGACGCGACAGTATTCAATCACTTCATCCACCAGTAATTGGCCTTCTCTGTCTGGATCCCCAGCGTGGACGATCTGCTGCGCCTCTTTCAGTAACTTACGGACCACTGTGAGCTGCTTGCTGGCGGACTTTCTCGGTCTGAGTTGCCACTGTGACGGGACAATAGGCAAGTCAGCGAGATTCCACTTTTTGTAGCGCTCGTCATAACTGTCTGGCTCGACCTGCTCTAACAGGTGGCCAATACACCAGGTCACTACATCGCCATTGCCGCAACGAATATAGCCTGACTCATTTTTCTTTGGGCCAGGCAGCGCGGCCGCGATCGCTCGGCCTAGACTGGGTTTTTCAGCAATAAACAGACGGGACATAGGGAGTTTAGACGCGAGTCAAATGGCAAAAAATAAGGGCAACATTAACCAATGTCGCCCTTACAAATCAAGAAAAACTGTAAATATAACCAGTATTATTCTTCGTCGCTGCCTGCTCGCGCCGCGGCTTCTTTAATCAGTGGCTGCAATTCGCCTTTTTGGAACATCTCAATGATGATGTCACATCCACCGATCAGCTCACCTTCTACCCACAATTGTGGGAACGTTGGCCACTGCGCATACGCTGGCAGTTCTGCACGGATGTCTGGATTTTGTAGAATGTCTACGTAAGCGAATTTTTCGCCACAAGCCATCAAAGCTTGCGCTGCTTGAGATGAGAAACCGCAGCTTGGTAGTTTCGGGGAACCTTTCATGTAAAGAAGGATCGTGTTTTCTGCGATTTGCTGTTTGATTTTATCGATAGTTTCCATTGCTTCCTCTTAATGGAGTTACTGCAAATATTCTGGACATTCTAAACCATTAGCGCAGAATAAAAAGCCTACAATAAGAAGGGATTTAATCCTTGCACAAATTTGGGCTTGAATGCGACACTGTTTGCACAATGCGGTGTCTTGCAAAATCCGACGGGCGCTTGACGAGAATTTTGCAGTGATCGGATCCGAATAACTCTTTTAATAAAGTAAAAACTTGCTAAACTAGAACGCAAGTCAGCACATTGACCACAGCAAGCCGCGTGCAAGCTGTGAATAATAAATAACACTGGAAGCAATCGAAAGGGCTAACCCTTTCAAATCAATGGAGAATCGAGCAATGGCATTTGAACTACCCGCTCTTCCTTACGCGAAAGACGCACTAGAACCACACATCTCAGCAGAAACCCTAGATTTCCACCACGGCAAGCACCACAACACTTACGTGGTTAAGCTCAACGGCCTAATCCCAGGTACTGAGTTCGAAGGCAAAACACTCGAAGAGATCATCAAGACATCTTCTGGCGGCATCTTTAACAACGCTGCACAGATCTGGAACCACACCTTCTACTGGCACTGTCTTGCTCCAAACGCGGGTGGTGAACCAACAGGCGCAGTAGCCGATGCCATCAACGCAGCCTTTGGTTCGTTCGACGCATTCAAAGCGAAGTTTACTGATGCGGCAATCAACAACTTCGGTTCTTCTTGGACATGGCTTGTGAAAAAAGCTGACGGCTCACTAGATATCGTGAACACGTCAAACGCAGCGACGCCACTAACAGAAGAAGGCACCACGCCACTACTGACGGTTGACCTATGGGAACACGCGTACTACATCGACTACCGTAACGTTCGTCCAGATTACATGAACGGTTTCTGGGCACTGGTTAACTGGGACTTCGTTGCAGAAAACCTAGCAAAATAATCCCTTCCCCCGAAAGGATTGGAATTTAGTCGCCTAAAAAGCCAGCAGTCAGCTGGCTTTTTTCATACCTGCTCTCAAGCTTTTTGTCCCCTCGCCGCTACATAGACATCAAGCGAGGACATATGCACACCCCGATTCATACCTTAGACAAAGCGAGCGTCATCAACGAGCTTCAGTTTGGCACTGGCATTAATCATGCGGTGCACGAAGGTCGCCGTGCCGATTTTGCGCTGATTCTCTCTTTGTTCTCTGACGATGTCCGCGACACAACACCAGTGGAAAAAATCGATACGATTGACAGCAGTCAAGCGGCCCTGCGCCGTCGATTTGAGTTGCCGTCTCCGCAAACTCTGCGTTCGGATCAAAGCTCATACGCAGTTTCCGCGCAACAAGCGGCGCTGTTTCACTCCAGTAGTCTCGCCAGTGCTAAGTTGTCCCACTACCTAACACCGGAAACCTTGACGTATTTACCCGAAGAGACACATGACCTTCCTGAAGAGGTCTATCACAACCTTTCTGGTCACCAGAGGCGTCAACTGGCAGAACAAACACCGCGTGAGCTAATACCGGCCGATCTCTACAATCAGCTGATCCACGCTCAACGTCAGTTCCAAATTTCCCTACAAACTTAATGGGTTAACATCTTTGCTATTGACGCAGGATCACATTCTCGTTGTCTCATTTTGTATACATATTCACCCGTTCAACTAGAGAGTGTGAAACACCGCAAAGAAACACGCTCTGCTCAAAGATGCGCACAACTTATTTGAAGTTATTCACATATAAGTAACAGTTAATCTACCATGCTATATGAACAAAGTAGTCAAGTGTGACGAGAAGGAAGGCGAGCGATGGATATAAAAAATGCAGTAATATTAATTACTTCTGCAGGCTCTCAGCTTGGTGGTACGCTCGCGTCTCATTTCGCATCGCTAGGTGCCACCTTGGTTCTGTGCGACAAAAACTCCGCTCGCTTGCAACAAACAGTGCAAAGCTGTCAGCAGATCTCCACTAAAATCTACTCCTGTGCGATTGTCGATTACAGTGTCGATGCCATTCACGATCTGTTTCACTACATGGACGACACGCTAGGGCATTCACCCGATGTGTTGATCAACGCCATCACTAGCCATGCGATGCCGACCATTCTTGAACAGAGTGGCCGCGAGATTTTTACTCAGCAGCTTTCCCACATGGCAGCGACGCTATTTAGCTTCGGCCAAGCTACCGCAGAGCGAATGAGGACGGAAAAGAAAAACGGGGTAATCGTCAACGTTATCGCCCATGCGGATTATCGAGATTTATCTGGCTTCGACAACGCCACCTCCATGGTGGCCGGATTTACCCAAAGCTGGGCTAAAGAGCTAACGCCTTTCAACATTCGCGTTGGCGGTGTCGTGCCCAGCTATGATGTTGACGATGTTCATTGGTCGGAGATTCACGACGAGCTGATCCGCAATACCGAGTATATCGTCGCCAATGATTACTTCAGTGGACGCGTAATGGCCGCTTAGCGTTGCAAAATGGCCTCGCTCGCCTGCTCAATCAGATCGAGCACATTCTCGAACCCTTCATCTCCGCCATAATATGGGTCAGGTATTTCATCCACGTCTGCATCAATGTCACTGAGAAACAGTTTGAGCTTATGTTGATGCTCACGTGGGCACTGCGCTTGAAGATCGGCTAAGTTGTCCCTATCTGCCGCCAAAATGAGATCAAAGCGAGCAAAATCATTGGGCTCTACTTGCCGTGCTCGAATCCCTTTAAACGAATATCCCCGCTTTTTTCCTGCCGCCTGGGCACGTGGGTCCGGCGCATGACCTTGGTGGTAACCGATGGTTCCTGCCGAGTCTATCTCCACTTCAACGCCTAGCTCTTTTGCTTTCGCTCTGAGCACCGCTTCGCCCGTCGGAGAGCGACAGATATTGCCCATGCAGACGACAAGGATGGAGGAACACTGAGTACTGTTCATGATGGATTTCCTTTTCAGTTGACCAATGTGCCGGCGTTTTCTCTCATTAGGAAAACACGCCGTCGATTCCAAAACCATACGCGCAGATAAAAAAAGAGTGAAGCACGGGCTTCACTCTTTCGAATTCTCATAGGGGCGGTTTACTTGTAGTAAGCCTCAACCTCGCCTTTGAGTTTAATCAGCATCGGTTGACCCCAGCGATCTTTTGCTTTCGGTGATGGGATTTTTACCCAGCCTTCGCTGATGCAGTACTCTTCCACATCGGTGCGCTCTTTGCCATTTAGGCGAATGCCGATTTGGTGTTCAAAACACTCAGCGATGTGATGTGGGCTGCGTGGGTTGCCTGATAGGTGATCCGGTAACTCAGGTTTGGCGTTGGTATCGCTCATACTTGTGACCTAATAGTAGTAATCAAAACGTGGATTCTAGTTGAGACGCTAGGCGGGTTCAACTCTCACATCAAGACAAAGGGTAAGAATACCGCTTGTCGGCGCCTCAACTACTCGCCACTGGATAAGCGAAGGTGCAACAGACCATTGTCGACAAACGCGTTATCGGGATGAAAGGTAACCAGATTCGATTCAAAGGACCAATCCCCTGCTCCCCAGCGCGTGTGATCGAAACGATCAAAATCATCACGCCACACCTTCTCAAATTGCCCATCTTGATAGCGGTAGTACTCCATCCAGTCCACTTGCTGGGTGAGTGGCAGTTGCTCAGGCTGAAACTTACCCACCCAATCCGCCGCTTCAGAGACCCAAAGGTTCATGCGGTAACTTTGCGGGCTGTCTCGCATGTCTATCACCTGTTGCGAGTCCTTGGCTAATACGCGATGCAACACCTCACCATTGACCAACCAAGTGATTTCATCTGGAGTCCAGATGAGCGTATATTCCTGAAAGGTATTCAGTGGCACGGGATGGAGATGTTCGGAGTGAATCCGCTCGCCAAGGGCGCCTGTGATGAGATTGGTTTGCAGTTGGTTGGGCGCTTTGCCGATCGCCTCGATATCTATCTCACGCCAAGGAATGCCGCCTTGCCAAGATTCATTATCATAGGTGAAAAAAGACGAGACGACGCCGGTCGCAGAGACCAACTTCAACCTCATTACGAACTTGCCAAAGGTGACCTTGTCATGGCTGTATACTTCTGCGCCATAGAGTGGAACAGACGTCGTATTTAACCGCCCAGACTGAACCAAGGTATCTTGATTGGACACGTCAGCTTGTGTGTTAAGTGCGATAAAACTCAGGGCTGCGGCCATCGCGTATCGTTGCCAAGTCGGGTGTATCATCTCTGTGCCTCCTTCTCAAAACACATTTTGGTTATACACCGTGGCTAAGGGGTACAACATTCGTAAATTCAATTTGTTATCCATATCTTGAACAGCGACACTTTTTAGATTGGCGGCATGAAATCTATCCCAGCAGGATGAAACTTCTCCCTCTCAAAATGTGATATCACGCGAGAGAGTAACCACAGTCGATGACGGTTTTTTCCCTTTGCGTTGTCCGCTATGATGGCGAGCAAAGGAATGATCACAAGGTAACGATATGTCAGACCAAGCACCTTCTCACAAAGAGCAAAAACACCAACAGCGTCAACAGAAAGTCAAAGAACAAGTTGATAAGAAAATTGCAGCGGCACAAGAAGAGAAAGGCTTGTTGCTCATCATCACGGGCAACGGCAAAGGCAAATCCACCTCAGGGTTTGGCACAATTGCTCGCGCGGTCGGTCATGGTAAACAGTGTGCTGTCGCGCAGTTTATCAAGGGAACCTGGGAGAACGGCGAACGCAACCTGCTGGAAAAACTCGGCGTCGAGTTTCAAGTGATGGCGACAGGCTTTACATGGGAAACGCAAAACAAAACTACTGATACCGAAGCGGCTCAAGTGGTGTGGAAAGAGTGCCAGCGCATGCTCAAAGACGAATCACTGGATGTGATTCTGTTTGACGAACTCACCTACATGGTGAGCTATGGGTATATTGAACTCGATGAAGTGATCGAGGCACTCGAGCAACGCCCAGCAATGCAATCGGTGATCATCACCGGGCGTGGTGCCCATCGCAGTTTGATTGAGATGGCCGATACCGTCTCAGAAGTGAAAAACATCAAGCACGCCTTTGAATCCGGTGTCAAAGCCCTCAAAGGGGTGGATTGGTAACACGATTTTCCCATTACTGGGATTTAAAAAAGCCTAGCTCATAGCGACAATCGCGAGCTAGGCTTTTTGTTTGTTGCTGTGGTGCGCTGTGAGGTTAGTTGAACAAACCTTTGATCAAACTGTTAACGGCTTCCTTGGTTTTTTCGTCTTTGATTTTCCCGTCTAACTTCTCTAAGCCACGGTCAATCTCTTTCTGCGCTTTTTGCTTCAGTACATCATCAAAAACTAACTTGAACTTAGGCGCATCCCACGAACCGGAGATGTTAATTGGAATCGTGACATCCTTCAGCTCATCGATATCTTTACCACCTTGGCCTTCCAAAGAACCAACCACTGAGGTGCTCACGGTAAAGTTCACTGTCTGCTTGATGTAGTTCGCTCCGCCTTGACCACGGATTCGTAGCAGAGGGGATTGCATGGTGAGATCGTTGGTCGAAACATTGCCTTTGTTAAGGACTAACGTAGCTTTCATCGCACTAAAGTCGGTTTTCTTAACACCCGTTGCGGCTTCCACTTTTTGACCTTTGATCTTGGCGTAGTTTTCACGAATCAACTGCGCAACGTTGATCCCATTGACCGCACCATCGGTGAAACTTATTCCTATCGTGCCAACAAGGTTTTGCTGAATACCACTTGGAGTCAAACTGCTACCTTTAACGTCAACATCAATGTTACCTGTGCCTTCCAACTGATCAGTGTTGGCCACATCCACCAGCAAAGGCTGCACTTTCACGCCGCGAATCTGCTTTTTGGCACTGTAGGTCGCAGGGCTCTTACGCGCATCCAATCGTCCTGTAGCTGTGACGCTACCCTGGTAGAGGTTGGCGGTAAAAGCGCTCAAATCAACCACACCTCGGTCAATCGAGAAGCTTGTGCTCACCTTCTCCATCTTGGCGTTGTTGGCCTTGAACTTATCGATGGTGATGTCACCCTTCACGTCCAAATTGGCCAACGCTGACAAGTCAGGTTCTACTTCTGCACTCGGTTGTTTCGCAGCTGACGTCCCCGCTTGTGACGTGCCTGATTGCGGTGAAGAACTTGACGTCGATTGAGATGAGTCGGAAGGTTCGCCTTGATTTGAGCTGGCTTCGCCTAGTCCAAGAAATTCATCCAAGTCGATGTTTGGACTGTGAAGCGCAAAGCGCACTTTCGCGATTTCGGCCAAGGTGACGTCGGCTTTGCCATCAAATTGCAATGCATTGGCAGTCAGTTTACTCAGCACAAGGCTCAGATGACTCTTAGTGAGATCAAAACGTATGTCCGATAACAAGCCAATAGCCATAGGGGATTGAGGTAGGCTCTCGCCTTGCAACTGACCGTCGAGCGTGAATTGATTCACTTGCACTAGCGTCATCGCTTTATCAACGCTCAGTTTGGCCGCGCCCGTCATATCGATGTCCATATCAGCGGCTTGGCCTTTGATCTCGAAAGTCAACGGATTCACCGCATCAAACTGAAACGTCTCTAACGCCAGCTTAATGGATTCCATTTGGGTGCTTGGGTCACTAAAACGGCTATCTAGGTTGATATTGCGCAGCGCATAATCACGCAACCCGGGGGCTAATTTGAGCTCAAGGTCACCCTTGGTTTCAAACACTTGCTGGTTGTTTTGACCTTTCGCTGCAAACGTCACCGAGCTCCATTGTTCGAAGGCAAACTCAGACAAGTTAAATGCCACATCGAACAGTTTCGTAAAACTACCTGTGCGCAGGTCTTGGATCTCAATAGCGGCATTACTGACGCTCACGCCAGCGAGATTGATGCTCCAAGCGGCCCCAGTTTCTGTTTCGGTGGACGACGGCTCGCTGCTGGTTGAGCTTGCTACGTCCCCTGCCGTACTCTGGGTTTGAGTCGCCGGTTGCGATGAAGATGACGATTGAGTCAAAGCATCCAAATTGGTCGAGCCATCTTTGCGCGTGATCAGTGCGAACTCTGCACCATCGAGGCGAAGTTTTCCAATGTTGAGCTGCTGGCTAAATAGCGGCATGACCGAGACATCAATACCCACTGAATCGACTTTAAACAGATTTTGTTTATCAAACCCGGCTGGGTTTCTCAGTTCAGTTTTACCGAGCTCAAAACCAATCGATGGGAAAAACTGCCAACTGATATCCCCCTCAATGACCAGATCTAAGCCGGTGTGCTTTTTGGCCTGTTCGACAATCAGGGGTTTAAATTGGTTGGGATTGACGAGGGTTACCAATGCAACCACCCCGCCAAGGAGGACCACAACGACGACCGCTATGGCTATGAGTAACTTCTTCATCAGCATTATCCTTGCTAAGTAAGAGACAATTTTAGGTCTTCCCCAAGTATAAGTCGTGATTGAACAAATACTTGTCGCCATAAAAAGAAAGTGGCACTTAAAGTGCCACTTCTCACTAAAAAAATAAACCCCGCTGGGATTATGCTTTCAAAAGTTTTGCAATGTGCGCTTTTAACACATCAATGGCGATACGGTTTTTACCGCCACGAGGCACAATGATGTCCGCATATTGTTTAGAAGGCTCAATGAACTGCATAAACATCGGGCGAACCGTTTTCTGATATTGCTTCAAAACGGAATCCATCGTACGACCACGCTCTTCCACATCACGCTTCACGCGGCGCAGCAAACAGATATCAAGCGGCGTGTCCATAAAGACCGTCGCATGCATCAAATCGCGCAGACGCGGGTCAGTCAGGAGCAGAATGCCTTCAAGGATGATGACTTTCTTTGGGGTTAACGTGGTGGTTTTATCTAAGCGGGTATGCTCAGTGTAACTGTACTCAGGGACTTCCACCGCTTCACCGCGGATCAACTGTTCTAGATGGTCACAAAGCAAGTCATGATCTAGCGCACTTGGGTGGTCATAATTGGTTTTTACACGCTCTTCCATGCTAAGGTGGCTTTGATCGTTGTAGTAGCTATCTTCCGTAATCACACCAATTTGATGATCGCCCACCTTCTCACGCAACTCACGGTAAATCGTACTTGCGATTAAACTTTTCCCAGAAGCAGACGCGCCAGCAATACCGACGATCACACATTGATTATTCTCAGACATTATTCTTGCACTCGATGTTTGAATTGGTGTCATATTCACTAATATTAGCAAGTGTGCAAATAGACGCATGCATATCAGTGTAAATTGGTTAAACCGCCTGATTATAGGGAGAAGCGCGGTTTGTTGCTAGTCACACTTCGCAACAAAACCGCATTTGAAGGGAGAAAAACGCAAGCAATCGATTACACCGAGTGAGGGTTACTCGACCATGGTGAATTGGATTGCCGCAGGGCGCTCTTCACCTTGCCAATACATGCGCGCAGTGATCGCTTCGGCAAGGGTAAGGTAGATTTGACTGTGTTCTGAGTCTAGCCTTGCCGCCACCGTAGGCACGCCTTGATCGATGTCTTCACGCATCGCTATATGCAGCGGCACTTGAGCGAGCAGATCCAACCCATATTCTTGTGCCATTTTCTCTGCGCCGCCTGCGCCAAAGATGTGCTCACGCTCACCACAATGAGAACAGATATGGTAGCTCATGTTCTCGACCAAGCCGACAACCGGCACCTCTACTTTATTGAACATCGCCGCACCTTTACGTGCATCGGCGAGCGCTAAATCTTGCGGTGTGGTGACAATCAAAGCACTGGTGACAGGGATTTGCTGCGCCAGCGTCAGTTGAATATCCCCCGTACCCGGCGGCATATCGACCACTAAATAGTCCAAATCTGGCCATTCGGTCTCATTCAACAGCTGAGCTAACGCCTTAGAGGCCATCGGCCCACGCCAAATCGCGGCTTCGTCTTTGGAGACCAGATAACCGATAGATTGCGTCACGATGCCGTGCGCCTTGATAGGTTGCATCCACTTGTTGTCTCTCACTTGTGGCTTAGCGTCTTGCTGACCAATCATCATCGGCACCGATGGCCCATAAATATCCGCATCCAACAAACCGACGTTGGCACCTGTTGCGGCCAGCGCCAACGCCAAGTTGACCGACGTTGTTGATTTTCCCACACCGCCTTTGGCTGAGGTTACGGCAAGGATATTTTTCACGCCTTTCACTTCCGCGCTCACATGAGTGCTGAGCGGTTTCACATCGATTTGGATAGAATACGGGAAACGCTGGATTTGACCGCGCTCTATCTGACCTTCAATCCAAGTAGTGAGTTCACTAGGCAAAGAGCGCGAAGAAAACGGCAGTCGAATCTGACATTGGTCGGCGGCGACATGAACGAGATGTGGCGTTGAGGCCCAATCGGCCACAAGCTGTGGATGTTGAAACTGATTAAGCCAGTCGCATAGCGCTTGCTTGGAAGTAAACTGCTGCATGAATGCTCCTTGTTATAAGACCCACTGAACTGGCAGAGGGCGCGCAGAAAACACACGCTCTTTGTACAGAAGGATAGCACCGCACATGCTATCACTCCCGAGGTCCTGACAGAACCCTGAAAAAACTGGGTGTTTGAGCAACTAGATACCTTGGAGTCACTGGTGGGATAAGGTAGTATTACCGTCTATTTTTTCCTACACCTTAAGAAGCGAATATTAAGTATGGCAAACGATCCAAGAACCCTTGATCCAAGGAAACTGCTGGTAACTTGTGCCCTTCCGTACGCTAACGGTTCGATTCACCTAGGTCACATGCTTGAGCACATTCAAGCCGATATCTGGGTACGCTACCAACGCCTACGTGGCAACACTGTAAACTTCATCTGTGCTGACGATGCTCACGGCACGCCAATCATGCTAAAAGCACAACAGATGGGGATGACACCAGAAGAGATGATCGCTGCCGTAAGTGAAGAGCACCAAAAAGACTTCGCTGGCTTCGATATTAGCTTTGATAACTACCACAGCACACACTCAGAAGAGAACCGTGAGCTAGCGTCACACATCTACTTAGAGCTAAAGAAAAACGGCTTTATTTCTAGCCGTACCATTTCTCAACTGTTTGACCCTGAGAAAGAGATGTTCCTTCCGGACCGTTTCGTAAAAGGGACCTGTCCGAAGTGTAAATCCGAAGACCAGTACGGTGATAACTGTGACAACTGTGGCGAAACCTACAGCCCAACGGAACTGATTGATCCTAAATCAGCGGTCTCAGGCGCGACGCCCATCATGAAAGATTCTGAGCACTTCTTCTTCGACTTGCCTCAGTTCGAAAGCATGCTGAAAGAGTGGACACGTTCTGGTTCTCTTCAAGCTGAAACCGCCAACAAGATGCAAGAATGGTTTGAGTCAGGCCTGCAGCAGTGGGATATTTCACGTGACGCCCCTTACTTTGGCTTCGAGATCCCAGGTGAAAAAGACAAGTTCTTTTATGTTTGGCTAGATGCGCCAATTGGCTACATGGGCTCGTTCAAAAACCTGTGTGACAAGCGTGATGATCTCGACTTCGACGAGTACTGGAAAAAAGACAGCACAACTGAGCTTTATCACTTTATTGGTAAAGACATTGTTTACTTCCACTCTCTGTTTTGGCCAGCGATGCTTGAAGGCAGCGGTTTCCGCAAACCAGACAACGTATTCGTCCACGGCTACGTAACGGTTAACGGCGCGAAGATGTCTAAGTCTAAAGGCACCTTCATCAAAGCAGCTACTTACCTAGATCACCTAGATCCAGAGTGCCTACGTTACTACTACGCAGCGAAGCTCAACAGCCGCATCGATGACCTCGACCTCAACCTTGACGACTTCACTCAGCGCGTGAACGCTGACGTCGTGAACAAGATTGTTAACCTAGCATCACGTAACGCAGGCTTCATCAGTAAGCGCTTTGACGGCAAGCTTTCAGCACAGTTTGCAGAGCCAGAACTATACAACGAGTTCGCGGCAGCGGCTTCTCGCATCGCAGAGCTTTATGAGAGTCGTGAATTTGGTCGCGCAATCCGCGAAATCACGGCCCTTGCTGACAAAGCAAACCAATACGTCGATGAGAAAGCGCCGTGGGTGATTGCGAAAGAAGAAGGTAAAGACCAAGAGCTGCAAGACATCTGCTCTGTAGGTATCAACCTATTCCGCGTATTGATGACGTACCTAAAACCTGTGATGCCTGCGCTCGCTGCACGCACTGAAGCCTTCCTAAACGAAGAGCTGACATGGGAAGGGGTCGCGTCACCGCTGACCGATCACGAAATCACTAAGTTCAAAGCGCTGTTCAATCGCATTGATCCGAAGAAAGTGGAAGCGATGGTGGAAGCGTCTAAAGAAGACGCGGCAGCCGAAGTGGCAGCGAAGGAAGCAGCAGAAGCGGCGAAGCACCAAGCGAGCCAAACTGAGCTGGATAAAGATCCTATCGCCGATGAGATTGAATTTGATGCATTCGCCGCAGTGGACATGCGTATCGCTCGTATCATCTCTTGCGAAGAAGTGCCAAAAGCCAACAAACTGCTTAAGTTCCAGCTCGATATCGGCGGTGAAACTCGTCAAGTCTTCTCTGGTATTAAGTCTGCTTACAAACCCGAAGAGCTTGAAGGCAAACTCACCGTGATGGTTGCGAACCTTAAGCCGCGTAAGATGAAATTTGGTATGTCGGAAGGCATGATCCTAGCAGCAGGTCCTGGTGGCAGCGAGCTATGGATTCTTGAGCCTCATGAAGGCGCACAGCCAGGTATGCGCGTGATGTAATCACCAGGCTCGTATCACTCATCCCCGCGTGACACCGTCCGCGGGGATTTTTTGTGCCCTCAATCACAATATTAGGGCTTACTTTGCACCAAAACCGTTCAACCCCTTCGCCCTCAAGAATGTAACCTACTGTATTTAAACAACTTATAAGTTGGCACTGTTCCTGCTCTACCCACTTAGTAGTAGGCGAGTACAAGGAGTACGTTATGTTTGTGTTGATCTCAGTGGTTCTATCGATAGCCGTATTGGCTGTCATGCTTTACTTCTCTAAAAAGCGTCAAAGCACTTTAGAGCGCAAGTTTGAAACACTGATCTTGCTGCGACAGGTGATGTTGCTTAGCCGCAAACATCGTAGCGCGACCCACTTGGCGTTAACCAAGGAGGTGACGGATAGTGAGCTGGAAGAAATTGAAGCGCTCTACGATCAAATGGTCGATATCACCAATGGCTTGGTGGCCAATGCACCCTTTGACAACAAACCCATGTACCGAATTTTCCAATTAAAACTCAAAGGCATGCATAAAGAGTGGCAAGACAGAACCGTGATTCGCAACCAAGTCATCCACGGTAAAACCATTCGTCACTGCATGTTCTTGATGGATGAAGTCGCGATTGCATGGTTGATTGAGTCTGAGCGTGAAGATCTCAGTGATGAGTACCACATGAACTGGCAACAAATCCTCGACAGTATGGAAGTGCTGACTCAACTGCGTTTGTGCATTCCAGAAATCGATACTATTGATGGTCGCTTGCGCGTTAAATACTATTGCGACAAAACACGTCGTAAACTTAACCAACTGTCGATTATCAGTCCATTGAGTGTTGCCTCGCCAGCCAGCAGTGCCGCGATGCGTGACCTGACTGAAATCGCCATTAGCGAGGAGCTAGATTGGACAGAAGAAGCCTTGTATGAACTGACCAGTGACGTGTCTGCGGTCATCTCGCAAGTCTATGACCAAGTGTTATCGGACATGACGGAAACACTCTATCTGCCACTTCCTCGAGTAGCGATAGCGTGAACTGCTAGCGATACACGTTTTAGCAAAATCTATTGTTGCCAATCTATTGTAAATAAATAAAACGGCCAGGTGATAAGACCTGGCCGTTTTCATCATTGTTTGCTTAACGCGAATATGCGCTAAAGACTCTGATACTTAGATCATTTTAACTTAGAACATTGTTACTTAGAGCATTTTGCGCGCCGCTTCGACGACAACTTTAATCGAGCGTGCTTCGGTTTCTTTTAGCGTAGAGTGATCAGGGATCTCTTTTTGAGTTCGGTTGATGATGACACCTGCCACACAACCTGCTTTTAGGCCAGAGCTTGCACACATCGTCAATAAGGTCGCTGACTCCATCTCGAAGTTCAGTACGCCCATATCTTGCCACTCTTTCATCGAGCCTTGGAAACGTTTCACCACGCGACCTGAGAAGGTATCGTAACGCTCTTGACCAGGGTAGAAGGTATCACTGGAAGCCGTGACACCCATGTGAACCGTTGCACCTGTCTCTTCTACCGCCGCTTTCATCGCTGTTGCCACATCAAAATCAGCCACCGCTGGGAACTCCATAGGCGCGAAATGCAGACTGGCACCATCGAGACGCACAGAGCCGGTTGAAACAATCATATCGCCAACATTCACATGCGGTTGGATTGCACCAGTGGTACCAACACGTAGGAAGGTACGCACACCACACTGCGCTAACTCTTCAACCGCAATAGAAGTCGATGGGCCACCAATACCGGTTGAACACACAACAACAGGCTTGCCCTCTAATTCAGCGCGGTACAGCGTGTATTCGCGGTGACTGGCGAGAAAGACGGGATTATCCATCTCTTCAGCAATTTTTTGCACACGTGCAGGATCGCCAGGGATGATCGCGAGTGTCGCACCAGCAAGATCATCTTTCGTAACACCAAGGTGGAAAACAGCTTGAGACATAGGGGAGGCTCCTTATAGTGACAGGCTCATCGAATGGGTGGCGGCCTGTTCTTACATTTGTTTAGGTACCCGGCTACTCTAACCAAGTCAGCAGCAATATAGAGTGATTTAGATCACATATAATAGAGCAACAAAACATTCAATTTCACAACAAACCGTTTTGCATCACACTTTAATGCGCAATATCGTCAATTTTGCACATAAAATCGCCGTTTGATCTCACGTTTTCTCATCGCTACGGCCATCACCCCGAGGTCGACAGCGATGCCTCCGAGAGCGAAATAAACGGCGAGACGTAAATTAAACCGGATGCTTAAAGCAATCGTTGATGGTTTTACCGATCGCGCGTAATACATCTCTTCTCGTGATGATCCCAACCAATCGACCATTATCAATGACAGGGTAGACCTTAGGTTTACCGACCTTCATCATATCCGCTAACTCGATAATAGAGGTCTCAGGAGTCACTGAAAGTACCTCCTTGCTCATACAGTCCGATACGATATGGGTATCTTGGCAGTAGTAACTCACCTTGATGAGCTTATCCAACAGGTCTTGGCCCGAGAGAAAACCAATCACTTTTTTGCTCTCGTCAATCACGGGCCCACCGAGATAATTTGAGTTCATCACCTTTTCAAGCGCCGCACTCAACGACATATTGGGGGTAAATGTCACCGCTTGTAACGTCATATAGTCTCTGACCTTTAATGATTCCATCTGCGTCTCCTTGTCCGTGCTCTGGGCGGGTCATACTATATATTGTCGTCTAATTTCTTGATTTCACAAATGGCGCTGCGCATTTTTCCACCGACCCTCAACTTAATGACTAAACTGTAATTAGTGATAGCGATGGAGAGGTATGAGCCCGTGAACTCAACGTTGACTGAATTGATGAAAGTGACCCCCGCGTTGATGCATACGGTGTTTGCCTCTTTGCCTGAGCCGACCTTTTTAATCAGCAAAACGGGCGTCTATGTGGAGGCGTGGGGTGGACGCGATACGACGCGTCACCATGAACCAAGATCATTGCCGGGCTGGACCAGTACCAAGTACTTCCAGCTGACAAAGCGCTGTTCTTTGCCAAAAAACAGCGCCGGGGTACGATTCATCAAATCAATCAGTGGTAGAGCAAGGCATCAACTAAGGTTGTTGCCAGCGCTGTGCGGCTTGCGCATCGGACTCACGCGATTCCACCCAACGCGTATCGGTTGTCGTGCGCTCTTTTTTCCAAAACGGCGCTTGTGTCTTGAGGTAGTCCATCACAAATTCGCACGCTTCAAACGCGGCTTTGCGATGCGCACTCGTTACACCGACAAACACAATTTGATCGCCAATATCAAGATCGCCAATACGATGGATCACACGCACACAATCCAGCGGCCAACGCGCCAATGCGCTGTCGCAAATCTTTTGCAGCGATGACTCCGTCATTCCTGGGTAATGTTCAAGGGTAAGACCGGTCACTTGGTCGCCCAAGTTCATGTCCCTAACCTTGCCGACAAAGGTCACCACTGCGCCAATACTGGCGTCTTGCGCCAACTGACCATACTCCTCACCGACATCAAAATCATCCGCTTGAACAGAGATACGCACCGTCATCGTTAGCCCCCTGTTACTGGCGGGAAAAAGGCCACTTCATCGCCATCTTTCAGCGGATGGGTAAGCGGCACAATTGCTTGATTCACCGCTGCGAGCAGTTTACCCGCTTCGAGTGCGAGAGACCATTTGCCCTCTTGCTGCGCAAGATGCGCACGCAATGACTCTACGGTGTCAAATTGGTCAGGGAGCGTTAATGTATCAACGCCAACCAACTCGCGCGTTTGCGCAAAAAACAATACGTTAATCATAATCCACCTTGAAATGCCCGGATTTTCCGCCCGTTTTCTCCAAAAGCCGCACCGAACCGATCACTATGTCTTTTTGCACCGCTTTACACATGTCGTAGATGGTCAGCGCCGCCACTGAAGCCGCGGTCAATGCTTCCATCTCCACACCGGTTTTGCCGGCGAGCTTGCACACCGACTCGATGCGCACCTGACTCTTTTCGGTCAGCGCTTCCAACTGTACTTCCACTTTGGACAGGAGCAGCGGGTGGCATAACGGAATCAAGTCCCAGGTTTTTTTCGCGGCTTGAATACCGGCAATACGAGCGGTGGCAAACACGTCACCTTTGTGATGCTCTCCAGAGAGAATCAGTTGCAGCGTCTCTGGCGCCATGTGAACAAAAGCTTCAGCGCGCGCCTCGCGCACTGTGTCTGCTTTGCTCGACACATCGACCATATTCGCTTCACCCGAAGCATTGATGTGAGTCAGTTCACTCATGCGATCCCCTTATACCGATAAGTGAGGCATAAAGTTACAAGGACGATGGCTGGCATCCAACTGCTGCTTGATGATCTTAGTCCAGCCTGTGCGACACGCGCCTGTCGAACCCGGCATGGCAAAAATCACGGTGTGATTGGCAAAGCCAGCAATGGCACGTGACTGAATCGTTGAAGTGCCGATTTCTTCAAAAGAGACCATGCGAAATAGCTCGCCAAACCCTTCCACTTCTTTATCAAACAGAGGCTTCAGTGCTTCAGGCGTACTATCGCGAGAAGTAAACCCCGTACCGCCGGTGATCATCACCGCTTGGATTGACTCATCCGCAATCCACTGAGAGACGATGGCACGAATCTTATACATGTCATCAATCACAATTTGTTTATCAACCACTTGGTGTCCTGCCTCTTGAGCTTGCTCGACCAAGTAGCGTCCCGAGGTATCGTTTTCTTCGTTACGGGTATCCGACACGGTTAACACCGCGATTGTCGCCGGTTGAAATTTGCTTTCTGCGTGACCCATTTGTTCACCTTTCACATAATTTACGTTGTTATTTTTTCCATCACGAGTGTCCCCCCGTGATCACAATTTCGCTTTCGTCACTCTGACGTGGCTATCCACCGATAGAGGCTAAATGAGGTGTAGCACCTGAGTTTCCATCATGAAGAAAGTGACTGACGGATTTGGTTTGAAGTGCTTGCTGAATACGCGACGTCAGCGCCGCTTGTTGGCTATCACTTTGGAGCAAATTTCGCAGAACCACCCCCTCTTCGCCAAACAGACATAAGTGCAATTTTCCGATTGCCGAGACTCGTAGACGATTGCAACTTTGGCAAAAATCCTTCTCGTACGGCATGATCAAACCAATTTCACCTTGGTAATCTGGGTGAATAAACACCTGAGCGGGGCCATCGTTACTGGCTCGAGCCTTCAGCAGCCAGCCGTTGGCGATAAGCTGATTGCGAATCGCCACACCGGAGACATGATGTCGTTGAAACAGCTCATCCATCTCACCCGTTTGCATCAGTTCAATGAAACGTAGCT